>JBDTSX010000120.1:0-9934 GCA_039930925.1 Acidobacteriota bacterium
GGGGCAAGGAGCCCCGGGCGCGCCGGGCGGACGCGGCGGCTTCCAACTGAAGAACGTGCAAATTCTGAAAGACGTGCCGCCCGAGCAGTTCCAGCTCGTGATGCAGTACGTGGCGGCGTCGCTCGGTGTGCAATGCAACTTCTGCCATGTGCAGGGGGACAACGCTTCCGACGACAAGGACACGAAAAAGACCGCCCGCAAGATGATGCAGATGGTCTCCGACGTCAACGGCCAGTTCTTCGCGGGCAAACCCACGGTGAGCTGCGCGTCATGCCACAACGGACATTCGAAGCCCTCGAAGACGCCGCCGTTCGCGATCACCATGACGGCTGATGAAGCCACCGCCGCTGCCGCCGCGCGCGGCCGTGGACGCGGTGGACCAGGAGGCCCCGGCGCAACAGCTCCCGGCGCGCCTGGTGCCGCCGCAGCCGGACGCGGGCCCGGTGGTCCGCCGCCCGCCCCGCCGGTCACGGAGACCGTTGACGCGGTGATCGCGAAGTACGTGCAGGCGCTCGGCGGACCGGCGCTCCAGAACGCAAAGAGCCGGGTGATGACCGGGACCGTGACCAATCGCGATCTGACGACCGCGCCGGTG
Organism: Acidobacteriota bacterium; assembly: GCA_039930925.1. Classification (GTDB taxonomy): domain Bacteria; phylum Acidobacteriota; class Vicinamibacteria; order Vicinamibacterales; family 2-12-FULL-66-21; genus JALZOC01. The sequence continues at coordinate 596 of JBDTSX010000120.1, forward strand.
ACGATGACGGAGAAAAGCACCGGCGAAGCGCGCATCGAGATGGCGACCCAGCCGAATCCCGTCATTCGCGCCACCAACGGAACGGCCGCATGGCAGGTTGGAGGCGGCGGCCCGGGCGGCGGGAACGCCCGCGACATCGCCGGCTTCCAGATGCAGCAGGGGCTGCGGCTGGCCGACTTCACGATGCCGCTGCACCTGAAGGAGCACTATCAGAACCTCACCGTGAAGCCCGCCTACGAGACGATTGCGGGCAAGCAGGCGGTGGTCCTGACCGGCCTGCCGTACCCGAACGTCAGCGAGGATCTCGCCTTCGATCGCGAATCGGGCCTGCTGCTGCGCCGCACGATCGTGTCGGGATCGGCCGGCGGCTTCGGGATCATGGCGCTCGGCGAACAGATCGACTACAGCGACTACCGCGACGTCAGCGGCGTCAAAGTGCCGTTCGCGCTTCGGCACGCGACGTTCAACGCCGTCGCCACCGAGCAGTTCAGTGACGTGAAGCTCAACCTGCCCGTGGCCGACACGCTCTTCGCGAAGCCCGCGGCCGCACCGCAATAGCGGCCCGAATCGCGGCGGGAGGACAGCGCCGCGCTGTTCTCCCGCCATCTCTCGAGGCGCCGAGCGATCCCCCCGTACGGCGCGCCTCCGCCGCCTTACCGCGACCACGAGTCCTTGACCCCTATTCCGGCTGAGCCCGGTGCCCTTTCGATATACTGCCAGGGGAGGCGTTGAAGTGGCAGTCAGGCGCGGCGTCTGGATCGTTCTCGTTCTCATCATCCTTGCCGTCGCGGTATCCGCCGCGGGCCTGATCGGGATGGCGGTGCTCGTCGGACGTGACCCGCAGGTCTCCAGCAACTCGACGCTCGTCTTGAAAGTGGCCGGCGACCTCGCGGACGTCGAGGCGGGCGGCGTCCTCAGCCCGTTCATCGAATCGACCCCGACGGTGCGCTCGATCGTCGATGCGCTCCGCAAGGCCAAGGTCGATCGGCGCATCTCGAGTGTCATCATCCGGCCGACGAGCGCGGCCGCGCTCTGGGGCAAGGTGCAGGAGGTCCGCGACGCGATCGTCGACTTCCGCAAGTCCGGCAAGCCGATCATCGGCTACCTCGAATACGGCGGCCAGCAGGAGTTCTATCTCGCCAGCGCCTGTGACAAGGTCTTCCTGATGCCGTCCGCATCACTGGATCTCACCGGCATTTCGAGCTACGAGCTGTTCCTGCGCGGCACGCTCGACAAGATCGGCGCCTATCCGGACTCGCTGCACATCGGCGACTACAAAACCTACTCGAACACGTTCAGCGAGCACAGCTATACACCGGCCCATCGCGAGATGGCGGAATCGCTCAACAGCGATCTCTACGGGCAGCTGATTCGTGGACTGGCCGATGGCCGTCACAAGTCGGAGAAGGAGATCCGCGATCTGGTCGATCATGGCCCCTTTCTCCCGGAAGACGCCGTCCGCGCGGGCCTCGTGGACGATCTGGCCTACGAAGACGAGCTCGACGACAAAGTGCGTCTCGGGAAGGTGCCGGCCAACCTGCTCGACGACGATGACTACCGGCACGTCTCCCTGGCCTCGCTCGGGCTGAACAAGGGCCCGCGGATCGCGGTCATCTACGCGGCCGGGGTGATTGCCTCCGGCAAGAGCAGCTACGATTCCCCCTCGGGGCAGGTGGTGGGCTCCGACACGATGGCCGAGTACCTGCGCAAGGCACGGGCTGACGCGAGCATCAAGGCGATCGTGCTCCGCATCGACAGCCCGGGCGGGTCGGCGATCGCGTCCGACGTGATCTGGCGCGAAGTGATGCTGACCCGCGACGTCAAGCCGGTGATCGCGTCGATGTCGGACGTGGCCGCCTCCGGCGGCTATTACATCGCCATGCCGGCGCACGCGATCGTGGCGGAGCCGGCCACGCTCACCGGCTCGATCGGCGTCGTGATGCTCAAATTCGTGATCGACGGGACGCTCAAGAAACTCGGCGTGAACATGGAAGGGGTCGGCAACGGGCGTTACGCGGACCTGTACTCGCCGGTCCGCGCGTTTTCGCCGGACGAGCGCGCCAAGATGATGGAGCAGATGCAGGCCACCTACGACACGTTCGTCGAAAAAGCGGCCGCCGGACGCAACACCACACCCGAGCGGATCGATTCGGTCGGTCAGGGGCGCGTGTGGACCGGGAAGCAGGGGAAGCAGATCGGGCTGGTCGACGAGCTGGGCGGGCTCGATCGCGCGCTGGTCATCGCGAAGCAGCGCGCGAAGCTGGCGCCGGACAGCGAAGTGGAACTCGTGGTCTACCCGGGCAAGAAGTCGATTTACGACATCGTGAAAAACCCGTTCGGCGCCTCCGACCGGGCCGCCACGGCGCTTGGCACGCTGCTCGGCATTGGCGATCCCCGCGCGATCCAGGCGATCACGGCACCCCTGCGGGTATTCCGCAGAGGCGAGCCGCTCGCGATCATGCCCAACGTGTTTATCAGGTAAGTGCGCGGGCCATCGACACGGATGGCCCGCTTCGGATTTCGGGAACTCGGGGTTCGGGATCCGATCCGGTTCTCGAATTGGAGCCCGAGATAGCCGACCGCGGTTCTACGTGACCAGCTGCGCCAGCAGCGTGTGGTTGACGTTGACCTTCATGCGCTCGCGCGCCTTCCCCATGTACGACGCGTAGAACTGGTTGCGGCGCTCGTTCAGCAGCTCGGTCCGTAGTGCTTCCTTACCGGTCGCCAATTCCGCCGGGGTCGCTTCCTTCTTTTCCAGCACCTTCACGACGACGATACCGTTGTCGGTGACGATCGGATCGCTGACGCCGCCGGCGGGGAGGGAGAAAGCGGCCGCGTCGATCGCCGGGCTGGCGCCAATATCAGGCACCGGCGCACCCCGGGCGATGAGCTCGGTGGTCTTGACCTCGAGCCCGGCCGCCTTTGCCGCGGCGTTCAGATCACCCGACTTCGCCTGCGCCGCCACCGCCGTGGCACGCTCGCGCGCGGCGTCAATCGCCTTCTTCTTGATCACTTCGTCCCGTACCCGCGCCTTCACTTCGTCGAGCTTCGGCACGTAGGCGTCCTGCTTGCCAGTGACGGTGACGAACGCAAAACCCTGCGGCGTGCGGATCGCCTCGCTGACTTCGCCGTCCTTCAGCTCGAACGCACGCTCCGCCGCGGCGGGAGCCATCCCCAGACCGGCAATCGGCTCCTGACGGCTGAAGAACGTGGACTCGCCGACCTTCAGGCCGCGCGCCTTGGCGACCGTGTCGAAGTCCGCCGGCTGCTTCATCTTCGACGCGACGTCGTCGGCGATCCGCTGCGCCTCGGCCTGCGCCCGTTCCCATTTCAGCTGATCCTCGATCTGGGCGCGGACCTCGTCGAGCGACTTGGTGGTGGCCGCTTTCTTCTCGATCACCTTGATGATGTGATACCCGAACTGCGACTTGACGACGTCGCTGACCTGTCCCGGCGGCAGCGAGAACGCGACCGCATCGAACTCCGGGACCATCTGGCCCTTGGGGAAGAAGTCGAGATCGCCGCCCTTGACCTTGCTGGCGTCGTCCTCTGAGTACTTCGTCGCGAGCTGGGCGAAGTCGGCCCCACGCTTGATCTGCGCGAGCAGATCGTCGGCCTGCTTCTTCACCGCCGCGTCGTCCTTGCCCTCGGTCTTGAGGAGGATGTGGCTGGCGCGGACCTGCTCCGGCGTCGAGTATTGCTTCTGATTGTCGTCGTAGGACTGCTGGATGTCCTGGGGAGTAATCCGCACGCTGTCCCGAAGCGCCTGCGTGTCGACCAGCGCAAATCGGACCTTCCGCTTGTCGGGTGTCTTGAGCTCGTTCTTGTGCGCGTCGTAGTACGCGGTCAGTTCTGCGTCCGTGGCGTCGAGCCCGGCGCGGAACTTATCGGCGGGGAATGCCACGACAGCGAGCTTCACCTTTTCGTTGCGGCGCGTGAACTCGGCTTCGACTTCCTGGTCGCTGACCGTGACCCAGTCCGTCAGCGCGCCACGGAGCTTCGCGAGGGTCACGGTGCGGCGCACCTCGTCCTCGAAGTCGCTCGGTGTCAATGGCGGGTTCTGCATCTGCAGCAGCTGGCGGTAACGGTCTTCACCCATGAAGTGCCCGTTTTCCTGGAAGGCCGGCAATGCGGCGATCCGCGCGCGCACCTCCTCGTCGGTTGAGGAAATGCCGAGCCGCTTGGCCTCGGCAAGGCCGGTCTCCTCCTCGATCATCTGCTGCACGATGCGCTGATCGATGCCGAGCTGCTTCAGCATCTTTTCATCGACGTTCCCGCCGTAGGCGGACCGGTACATCTGCATCTGCTGCTGGTAGAGGCGCCGGAACCGCCCGGCGGTGATCTCGCGCCCCTCGACCGACGCGACGACCTCGTTGTTGCTGCCGGTGCCGGCGGCGTTGGTGTCGAGAAAGCTGGGGATATAGAGCAGGATGAACGCCAGGACCACAATCGCCAGGCTCCACTTGAGCCAGCCCTTGTGTCGGCGCATCCGGTCGAGCATCGTCATATTCGGGAGCCTCGTCGGGGGTTACGCGGAAACAGGTAATTATGCCATGAATGCATGCCGGGCCCGGGATCCGGCCTGCGGAGATCCGGGACCAGGCGCCCTCCTGATGAGGGGGCGGGGCGGCCGCCATAATTCTTCGCAACGGGCCGGATTGGGAGGCCTCGGAGCCCTGATACCGAAGGCGTTCCCGCCCGGCAATATGCTACTATTTCAGGTGGATAGAAGGACTTAGAGGTTTCGCCATTCCAACAGGACGCAGAGCCGAGTGACGACCGGGACTGGTCGGCAGTCTCTCGCCCGTCGCTCATTGCGGCCGAAAGCCGCCTCCGGAGCTCGGCAGGACTTCGCCGGCAGGCTGCGGCCGCTTCAGGCGGCGCTCAAGCGCCGGCTCGCTCGTGCCGATGTACTCGCTGACATGATCCGCGGAGTCAACGCGAGCCTCGATCCTGAACGGGTCGCGGAAGCCCTGGTGGCGCGCGTGTCGGCCTGGGTGCCGGCCGATGCGTGGCTGGTGCTGGCGGTCGATGGCGGAGGGCGGACGCGGACCATGGCGACCACGGCGCTGGCGCCGCCGCTCGACTCCGCGGCGCACGCGATCGCGGCCTGGGTGATCCGCAACGGTGAGGTGTTCTCGACCGCGAGCGTGGCCCAGGATCGCCGCGTCGCCGACGATGCGAGAGTGGCCTCGGTCGGTTTTCCGCTGGAATGCCGCGGCCGCACGATCGGCGCGCTCGTGGCGGTCGATCGCCTTCCGTCGCGCAGCGCCCCTCGGTTTGCCCCCGCCACGATGACCGCGCTTGCCGCCGCCCTCGAGCCTGGTGCGATCGCGATTGAAAACGCCCTGCGCGTGCAGCGCGCCGAAGGGCTGTCGGTCACCGACGACCTGACGCAGCTGTACAACTCGCGCTTCCTGACGCAGGTGCTGCGCCGCGAGACCAAGCGCGCGTCGCGCAGCGGCCGGCCGCTGTCGCTGCTCTTCATCGACCTCGACGGCTTCAAGGAGATCAACGACACGCACGGGCACCTGTTCGGCAGCCGGGCGCTGGTCGAGGCGGCGGGCGTGATCCGCCGGAGCGCGCGTGAAACCGACATGGTCGCGCGGTTTGGCGGCGACGAGTTCGCGATGATTCTGCCGGACACCGGCAGCGACGGGGCTGCCGCGGTCGGCGAGCGGGTCCGCGAAAAGGTCGCGACCTTCCGTTTTCTCGAGGGCGACGGCCTCGACATCCGGCTCACCGTCTCGGTGGGGGTCGCGACCCTTCCCGACGTCGCCGCGTCGGCCGACGGCCTCGGCCAGGCCGCCGACGAGGCGATGTACTGGGTCAAGGATCACGGCAAGAACGGTTTGTATGTGGCCGGAAGCTGACATGGCAAGGAGCACTGTTTGAGTCTTCGTTCTCTGTTTTCCCTCTTCTCCAGCGATCTCGCGATCGACCTCGGCACGGCCAACACGTGCGTCTACGCGCGCGGCAAGGGGATTGTCGTCAACGAGCCGTCGATCGTCGCGATCAACAAGGTGAACGGCCGCATCGAGGCGGTCGGCAAGGACGCGAAGGACATGCTCGGCCGGACTCCGGGCAACATCGTCGCGATCAAGCCGATGAAGGATGGCGTCATCGCTGACTTCGAAGTCACCGAGAAGATGCTCACCTACTTCATCAAGAAGGCGCACAACCGCAACGTGTGGGTGCGTCCGCGGATCGTGATTGGCGTGCCGTCGGAGATTACGCAGGTCGAGAAACGCGCGGTCAAGGACAGCGCGTATCGTGCCAAGGCCAGCGAAGTGCACCTGGTCGAAGAGGCGATGGCCGCGGCGATCGGCGCCGGGATGCCGATCACCGAGCCGTCCGGCAACATGATCGTCGACATCGGCGGCGGCACGACCGACATCGCCGTGATCTCGCTCGCCGGCATCGTCTACAGCAAGGCGGTGCGGGTCGCCGGCAACGAGATGGACGAAGCGATCATCCAGTACGTCAAGAAGACCTACAACCTCCTGATCGGCGAGCGGACCGCCGAAGCGATCAAGATGGAGATCGGCTCGGCGTACCCGCTCGAGGAGCGGATGACGATGGAGATCAAGGGGCGGCACCTGATCGAAGGGGTGCCGAAGACGATCACCATCACCGACGAGGAAATTCGCGAGGCGCTCGCTGAAACCGTCAACGTCATTGTTGACGCGGTGCGCGTCGCGCTCGAGCGGACGCCGCCGGAGCTGTCCGCCGACATCGTGGACCGCGGCATCGTCCTGACCGGCGGCGGGTCGATGCTGAAGAATCTCGACAAGCGGCTGCGTGAGGAAACCGGGCTGCCGCTCGCGATGGCCGAGGATCCGCTGTCGTCGGTCGTGCTCGGGGCGGGGAAGATGCTGTCGGATTTCAACTTGTTGCGGAAGATTTCAATCGATTGAGGGCCGGACCGGGATGCGGGATGCGGGATCCGAGATCCGAGATCCGGATCCCATCGACGGACCGTGGGCGAGCGCTCCGCGGTTCCCGGATCCCGCGTCCCGGATCCCGGGCCCCGAGCTGATGCTGGACATCCGTAGACGCACCGGGGTGCTGCTGTTTGTGGTCACGATGTTCCAGGTCATTCTGATCTCGGTGCAGGTCCAGTCGAAGTCCGGCGTGCCGGTGCTGCAGGACGTGGCGTTCGGGGTGTTTTCACGGTTCCAGGGGGGATCCGCGGGGGTCATCCAGGGTGCCCGCGGCTTCTGGGAAAACTACTTCGCGCTCCGCGGCGTACGGGCGGAGAACGAGGCGCTGCACCACGAGGTCAGCGAGCTGGGCGTGCGGCTGCAGGAGCAGCGCGCCCTCGCGGCCCGTTCGATCGGGCTGCAGGCGCTCCTGGATCTGCAGGAGGGCGCCGCCCTGCCGACGATGGCCGCGGAAGTGATCGCGGGCAACTCGAACCCCGGGATGCGCACCATCACCATCGGCCGCGGGTCGGCTGACGGCGTCCGGGCAGACATGGCGGTGATCGCGCCGGCCGGCATCGTCGGACGGATCCTCGGCGCGCCGGCCGCGCACGCGGCGCGCGTGCAACTGCTCATCGACCACAATGCCGCCGCCGGGGCGGTCGTCGACCGCACCAGGGCCGGCGGCATGGTCACCGGCATCGAGAACGATCCGTCGGTCCTGGCGATGGAGTTCGTGTCGAACATGGCGGACGTGAAGGTAGGGGATGCGGTCGTGGCCTCGGGCGCCGACGGCATCTACCCGAAGGGATTCATGATTGGCCAGATTCAGACGGCCGACCGTGGTCCCCAGTTGTATCGCGTGATGACGGTGCGGCCGGCGGTGGACTTCGCGAGCCTGGAGGACGTGCTGGTGGTGCTGGTGCCGGCGCGCTCCGCGATCCCGGATCAAGCGGTCCCGGCGGCCCCGGCCGGACCCGCGAAATGAGGACGGCGGCCGTCCTCGGGGCGTTGATCGCGGCTCTCGCGCTCCAGACGACGATCTCGGGAATTTCGATGGCGGGCGCCACCCGCGTCAACCTCGTGCTCGTCGTGGTCATCTATGCCGCGCTCGCGTTCGGCGCGGCGACGGGACTTCTCGCCGGCACCGCCGGCGGGTTGGCGCAGGACGCGCTGACCGGCGGCGTCATCGGCGTGGGCGGGCTGTCGAAGACGATGGTCGGGTTTCTCGTCGGCGTCCTGGGGGCGCAGTTCATCGTCGCGCAGCCGCTGACCCGGTTCGTGATGTTCGTCGGGGCGACGTTCCTGCACGAGGTGTGTTACCAGGGCCTCTTCGCGGTGGTCGAGTCCCGGCACTTCAGGATGCAGTATTCGACGACGCTGATCCAGGCGCTGGTGAACGCCGTGATCGGCATCGTTGCGTTCCTGGTCGTGGAGAAGGGGCCCGAAATGCACCAGCGGCGGCAGTCGCGTCCCGTGTTCGGCCGGCGGAGATTTTAGTCCTTCACGGGTTGCCTTCGAGCCCAGTGCCTGAACCTCTGGTAAGCACGATGTCTACAACCACTCTGGCGCCGGACGATCGCCGCAGCCTGATGCAGCGGCTCTCGGTCATCCAGTATCTCGTCGCCGTCATCTTTGCCGCGCTCGCGGTCGCGTTCTGGGTCTTTCAGATCCCGCAGGGCGCGCGGTTCGCAGAGATGGCGGAGAACAACCACATCCGGCGGCTGCCGCTGCCGGCCCCCCGCGGTGTGCTGTTCGACCGTGACGGCAAGGTGCTGGTCGAGAACGAAAGCAGCATGAACCTCGCGCTGGTGCGCGAACAGACCAAGAACGTCGAGGAAGTACTTCAGGCGCTGGCCGCGGCGACCGGCGTGGATGCCGCGCAGTTGCGCGAGACGGTCAGCCGGCGCCGCCGCGACCCGAGCTACCGTCCGATCGTCCTGATCGAGAACGCCAGCCGCGAGCAGGTGATTGCCGCGTGGGCGCGGCGGCTCGAACTGCCGGGCATCATTTACCAGGAAGTCCCCTCGCGCCGGTATCCCAAGAGCGATCTCGCCGCGCACCTCTTCGGCTACGTCGGGGAGGTGACCGAAGCGCAGCTGCAGCGCCCCGAGTATCAAGGCGTTGAGTCAGGCACGATCGTCGGACAGGCCGGCGTGGAGCTGGCGTACAACAAACTGCTGACCGGGACCGAGGGCACCAAGCAGGTCATCGTCAACAGCGTCGGGCGTGAGATCCGGGAGCTCGGCAAGCAGGAGCCGACGGTCGGGCGTCCGGTGCAGCTGACGATTGACTCGGACGTGCAGGCCTCGATCGAGGACGCGTTCGCCGCGAGCGGCTTCAACGGGGCCGCGGTGGTCGTCGATCCCCGCGATGGCGGGGTGCTCGGGTTCACCAGCCGGCCGGCGTACGATCC
>JBDTSX010000121.1:0-9916 GCA_039930925.1 Acidobacteriota bacterium
CTACGCCGCCGCGGCGGCCGCGTACATGGTGCACTTCTCGCGTCGCGATCCGCGCGCCGGCCGCCTCGCGACCGCGCTGCTCGGCGCCGCGATCCTCGCGCACACGTTCCTGATCGGCATGCAGACGGTCGAGGCCGGCTACGTGCCGCTCAACGGCACCAGCGCGGCGATTTCCGCCTTCGTGTGGCTCCTCGGTCTGACCTACCTCTATGTCGAGCTGACCTCCGACGAGCGCTCGATGGGCGTGTTCGTGGTCGTGCTGCTCGCCGTCCTCGACATCATTCCCGCGCTGGACCCCGCGATTACGCCGCGCGCGCCGGTGCTGCGCAGCCCGCTCTTCACGATCCATGTGATGTCGATGCTCTTCGCCTATGCCAGCCAGGCGCTGGCCTGCGTGCTCGGGATCACCTACGTGCTGCTATTCAAGGAAATCAAGGCGAAGCACCTGGGATTCTTCTACGCACGGCTGCCGTCGCTGCAGGCGCTGGACGTGATGAACGCGCGGGCGGTGACGGTCGGATGGATCTTCCTGACCGTCGGCCTCGCGGTCGGCGTGGTCTGGGCCTCACAGGTGCAGTCGTCGCCCGACCCGCGCGCGCAGGCGATGTCGGTCGCCGATCCCAAGATCCTGTTCGCGCTACTCTCGTGGGGCGTGTATTCGTTCGCGCTGTTCGCGCGGAAGATCATCGGGTGGAGCGGCCGGCGCGCGGCATACCTGTCCGCGGTCGCCTTCGTGTTCGTTCTGCTGAACTTTGTACCGGTCGGCTTCTTCCTGACGAAGAGCCACAACTTCTAGCCACCAACTGATGCGTCTGTTCGCCATCGGCCTGAGCCATCGTACCGCGCCCGTCGAGCTGCGGGAGTCGGTGGACTTTACCCGCGGGGGGCTCGAGGCCGCGCTCACCGCCTTCTCGTCGGCCGGCATCGGCCGCGAAGTCGTCGTCCTCTCGACCTGCAACCGCGCCGAGATCTACGCGGTCGGCGATTCGGATGCCACGGCGGAAGGGGCCCGCCGGTTCTTCAGCGAGTACCACAACCTGCCGCACGGGCCAATGGCCGCTCACCTCTACCTCCGCAGCGGATCGGACGCGGCGCGCCATTTGTTCCGCGTCGCCGCCGGCCTCGACTCGCTGGTCGTCGGCGAGCCGCAGATCCTCGGCCAGGTCAAGGCGGCCTACTCGGTCGCGAGCGAGCATCATTTCACCGGCGCGCTGACCAACCGGCTGTTCCACACGGCATTTGCCACCGGCAAGCGCGTCCGCTCGGAAACCGGACTCGGCGAGGGAGCGGTCTCCGTCAGCTACGCCGCGATCGCCCTCGCCAAGAAGATCTTCGGCCAGTTGAAAGGACGCAACGTCCTCATCGTCGGCGCCGGCGAGATGGCCAAGCTCACCGGGGTGCACCTCCAGGCGCAGCAGGTCAAGCAGATCACGATCGCGAGCCGTACGCTCGCGACCGCCGAGCACCTGGCCGCGGATCTGGGCGGCCAGGCGATCGCTTGGGAGGCCATCAACGACGCGCTCGGCGCGGCCGACATCGTCATCACCGCGACCGCCGCGTCCGAGCCGGTGCTGACCCGCGCGGGCGTCGAGGACGCGATGCGCCCGCGGCGCCACCGACCGCTTTTCATCATCGATATCGCCGTCCCGCGGGACGTCGAGGCGGAGGTGGGAAATCTCGACCAGGTGTTCCTCTACAACATCGACGACCTGCAGTCGATCGTGCGGGAGAATCTGGCGCGCCGCGGTGCGGAGCTCGATCGGGCGGAAACGATCGTGAACGAAGAGGTGGCGCGGTTCACTGCCTGGATGCAGTCGCGCGAGATCGTGCCGACGGTGGTCGCGCTGCGCCAGCGCTTCGAAGCGATTCGTCAGGCCGAGCTGACCCGGCTCGAGCCGAAGCTGGCCGGCCTCCCGGCCGATGCCCGTGCACGCGTCGACGAGATCACGCGCCTGATCGTGGAAAAGCTGCTGTTGACCCCGACCGAGCAGCTGAAAGCAGTCAATGACGAGGCGATGGTCGTGGCCTATGCCGACGCGTTGAACCGGCTGTTTAGACTCGCCCAGGACCAGGAGACGCCCGCGACGGCTGAAGAAGACACCGAAGTGTCGTCGTGATCGCCGCTCAGGCCAGACGACGCGCCGGCGCCTTTTTGCGCCGGGCCGCAGGCTGACCGGCCGCGTGGATCGTCTCGACCGCTGGGATGTAGAGCGTCACGCCAGCGGACTTCATGCGCGTGGGCAGCGAACGGATCGCGGTCCAGGCAATCGATGGCGGACAGATCGGATACCACGACGCCTCGTAGATCGCCACACGATGCGCAGGGTCGTAGTAGGTGGTGAGCACGGCGGCCAGCTGCCGCGCGCCGGCCCGGTTGAACTGTCCTGAGAACTTGATGCTCGACTCTCCTACAAAGCCCGCCTGCCAGAGCAGCAGCGGCGCGCGCGTGTCGATCCGCGGCCGGCGGAACGTGAAGAGGCTGGCTTCGTAGGCCTGAATGCCGTCGTCCATCGGGTCGATGCCCAGGTCGGCGTACAGACAGGCGTCGGACGACACGCCCGGAAGAATACGCGCGGAAAATCCTTCGGCGCGAGCGCGAGCCATGACCATGTGGGTCGGATCGCACCCCACTCCAGGATGCCCGTACAGCGCGACGCAGACCCGCTCGCCCGCGCGCGCGTGAGCGATCACATGGTCGACCATCTCCACGTACGATTCCGACCGGCGTTTGCCTTCAGCGTAGTGCGTCGCGAGCGACTCCGCGGATCCGTTCAATGACTGGAGCCACAGGGCTGCGGCGGGATCCGAGACCAGATAGAACAGTTTCTGCGCGCGCTCGATGTGGCTGACCGCTTCCAGCGTGGCCTGTGACATGAGCGCGAAGCCGGTGCCGACGAACACCACGCTGCCGGTGCCCGAGCCTGGCGGCGACGAAGCCTTCAAGAACCTATCGCCTCGGCTTGCGAGTCTTGCCACGAGCCGACGACGAACCGGCGCGGCCGCGCTTCGCGGGAGCCGCGGCCACGCCGCCCCCCTTCTTCTTGCCGCCGGCAGCGGGTTTCTTCAGCGCCGACCGCTCCTGGGAATCCTTGATTGCGAGGGCGGCGGGCTGGGTGTCCTTGATCGCCACCGCGCGGGCGGCGGCATCCTTGATGGCCGGTGCGTCGACCACCTTGATGGCAAAGCCAACAGCGAACTTCTTGATCGCCGGGGCAACCACCCACGTCAGGCCGTCGGCCTCGGTCGCCTGCAGCCGGCGGAGGACCTGGGCCGAGTCGTCGCTGCGCAGCGCCGCCTTGTCCTCGTCCGGCAGGTCCGCATCCGCGAGCAGCTTTTCTCGCCCCTCGTCGCCGCCGTTGAAGGCGCTCAGCCTTGCGGCGTCTGCCACCAGCGACATCAAGAACTCAGCCAGCCGTTTGTTCATGGAGTACTCTCTCCTGCCGTCATTTGTCCAGCCCCGCCTGCGTCAAGAGCCCCTTGAAGCGTGGTTGCGAACGGACCCGTTCCAAGCGGGGCTCGACGCCGAGGTATTGCACGTCCGGCTCGCGATTCGCGAGCGCGCGCTCGAGCCAGGCATAGCCGAGCGCGTCGTCCCCGAGCGCAAACCGCGCAGCGGCCTGATCCATCCCGCTGACCGGCGCACCGGGAACCACCGCGTCGCTGTTTTCGAGCAGCAGGGCGCGCGCCTCGGCGGCCCGGCCTGCGCGAGCATACACGTTCGCTCGAATCGCATTCAAGTCCGCGGCGGCGACCGTGCCGGCGGGCACGCGGTCGAGCGCCTCGAGGGCCCGGTCCGGAAACCCGGCGGCCAGGTGCGCGACCGCGATGTGCCGGTGCAGCCAGCCGCGATCGTTTTCCATTTCGAGGGCCCGTTCGTAGCTCGCGACCGCCGCGGGGAAGTCCCCTTTCATGTACCAGATGAAGCCCTGTGCCGCGTGCATCGCGAGTGACAGGGGATCCTGTGCGACCGCCTGCTGCATGTGGCTGACGGCGGCGTCGAACTTGCCATGGGCGGTGAGTAGCAGGGCGTACCAATGGTGCGCGGGGGAGTACCCGGGACGCAGTTCGATGGCGCGAAGCAGCGCCGTCTCCGCCTCGGCCCAGCGCAGCTGCTCCTGGCGGATCGATCCCAGCGCCGCGTACGCCTCGGACAGGGTCGGATCGAGCTCGACTCCGCGCAGGGCGGCCGCCTCGGCCAGCTCCTGCGCCTGGAGCGAGGGCACGACACCATAGACGCCGGAGAGCACGTACGCGTCGGCGAGCCCCGCGTACGGGAGCGCGGACGTGGGATCCGCGTCGCTCGCCTGCTTGAAGTAGTCGAGGGCGCGCTGCAACCCCTCCGGGGTGCGCTTGTTCCAGTGGTACCGGCCGAGAGAATACAGCTCGAACGCGCGATACGGCATCGGCTGCCGCTGCAACAGCCGCGCGTCGCTCGACGACAGGCGCCCGCGCAGGGCGGTACCGATGCGGCTGGCGATTTCCGTCTGCGCGGCGAACAGATCGTCGAGCCGCCGGTCGAATCGCTCCGACCAGATCTGGCGCGACGTCCCGCTGTCGATCATCTCCGCCGTGACGCTGATGTGATCGCCGGACAGCTGCACCACGCCGGCAACGAGAATCTTCACCCCGAGCATCCGCCCGATTTCGTCCGCCGGCTTCGTCGTATCCCTGAACTGGTGCATCGAGACGCCGGACACGACCCGCAGGTGGGGGAGCCGCGCGAGAAGCGACGTCAGGTCTGCCGAGACGCCTTCGCTCAGGTACGCCGCTTCCCCCTGCCCTCCGACAGCGCGGAATGGCAGCACGGCAACCGAGTCGTCGTCTGCAACCGGCGGTGCGGGCCGCCGGAGCGTCAGGACTGACGCGGCGATCGCGAGGGCGGCAACCGCGGCGACCGCGGCGGCGATGTGCCACCGGCCAACGCGTTCCCACCGCGGCGTCGAGTGCGGCCGGGCGGCGCCCAGTCCTCCCGCGAGCGCCGACTCCAGCTCGCCGGCACTGTGAAAGCGCTCAGCCGGATCGAGCGCGAGCGCGCGCTCGACAATTCGGATGAAACCCGGATCGAGCTCGGGACGGGCGTCCGACAGGCGCGTCACCTGACGGTCCCGGTGCCGTGCCTTGAGCTCCTCCATCGATGCGGCGACCACGGGATAGCCGGCGCTGACTAAGTGGTAGAGCAGCACGCCGAGGCTGTAGACGTCGCTCGTCGGGCTGGGCGCCCCTCCGGCGAGCACTTCGGGAGCGAGATAGAGTGGCGTGCCGGAGACGGCGGGCTCGGCCACCGCCTCACGGAGGTGGCGGGCGCCAAAATCCATCAACACCAGCCGGCCGCCGTCTTCCCTGATGACGTTCTGGGGCTTGATGTCGCCGTGCACGAACCCGGCGTTGTGCACCGCCGCAACGGCGCGGCACAAATCCTGGCCGGCCGCCGCCGCTTCGCGCGCGCTCCATCGGCCGCGTTCGGTCAGTTCGGCTTCGAGGGTGCGCCCCTTGACCAGCTCCATCCAGATGCCGACGCGGCCGTCGTGTTCGTCGGCGCCGAACACGCGGACCACCCCGTCATGGCTGACGCGCGCGAGCGCGCGCGCTTCGCGCAACATCCGGGCACGGACGTCGCGGCCGCTCTGGACTGTGGACTTGAACACCTTCAACGCGACGTCGCGTTCGAGCTGCGGCTCGAAGGCGCGGAACACATCCGCGGACGCGCCCGATCCGAGCCGCTCCCGCACCACGAACGCGCCCCAGGCGATCCCTGCCGAGGGTTCGCCCGCCGGCGGCGGCGCGGACGGATCGATTCGTCCGATGACGCGGCCCGGCAGCCCGTCGGTCGCCAGGTCCCCGTCCTGAGGGAGGGTCCGGTGCAGGTGCGCCACGCCGGCGATGATCTGAAGCGCGCGCAGCGTCTGGACGTTCTGCGCCACGGCACCGGTTTTCACGGCATCCCAGTTCAACTCCTCGCCGTCGGCGATCGAGGCCAGCAGCTCCAGGACCTCGCGCCGCGGGTGCGTCACGACCCCATCTCTTCGCAGAGCTTGATCAGGGCTGCGACGACCACGGCGCGGGCTGCGGCGGCATCGGGCTGCCCCAGCGCCCGGGCAATGTTCTCGTAGCTTGTCTGCATCTGAATTCGGGCGATGACCGCCTCACGATCGAGCGGCGGCAGACGTTGGAGCGCGGCTGCATACCCGCCCACATCGATTTCACGGACGGGACCGACCGGTTCCGCGATGCGGCGAACGGGCGCCGGCAGCATGGTCACTCCTGGTACTCCAAGGGTACATAACGATCCGGACGGTCAAAGCGTACACCGGCGCCACAATGCACGGAGAACAGGCCTGGGGGGGCGGTCCACCGCGGCAGCCCCGCCGCATAGATACAATAGGGAGCGGCGCATCGCAATAGTGAGCCCGGGGGGCGAAAACGGCCGCCCCGTCGCGCGCGTGCTCTGATAACCGGCGAGGACCTGTTGACTGTACTCAGAATCGGCACGCGCGGCAGCGCGCTCGCGCTCTGGCAGGCCCGGACGGTTGCCGCCCTGATCGAGGCCTCCGGCGCCGCGGACACCGAACTCGTCATCATCAAGACGGACGGCGACCGCCTCCAGAGCGCGCCGCTCTCTGAAATCGGCGGCAAGCGGCTGTTCGTCAAAGAGATCGAAGACGCGCTGCTGCGCGGAGAGATCGACGTCGCGGTCCACAGCGCCAAGGACATGTCGGTGGACCTGCCGGAAGGACTGGTCATCGCGGCCGTGCTGCCGCGTGAAGACTCGCGCGACGCGCTGGTGTTACGCGACGAGACCGGCATCTGCGACTTCGACGCGGCGCTCGATCACCTGGGAGAGCAGCCGGCCATCGGGACCGGCAGCATTCGCCGGATGGCCCAACTGGCGGCCCGTCTCCCGGGCGCGGTGTTCTCGGACATCCGTGGCAACGTCGACACCCGGCTGCGAAAGCTCGATACCGGCGGGTTCGATGCGCTGGTGCTCGCCGCGGCCGGCATGCTCCGTCTCGGCGCCGGGTCGCGCATCTCGGCGCACATTCCGATTGAGGTGTGCGTACCGGCTCCCGGCCAGGGCATCGTCGCGATTGAAGTGCGGTCGGACGACGGCCGGACGCGGGCGGTGATCGAGCCACTGGGGGATCCGGCGGCCGCCATGTCACTGACCGCGGAGCGGGCGGTGGTAAGGGCGCTCGGCGGCGGGTGCCAGCTGCCGCTGGGCGCGATTGCGCTGCACGAGAACGGCGGGCTCCGCATGCACGGCGCCGTTGCATCGGCGGATGGGACCCGCGTCATCCGCTGCGAGGTCACCGGAACCACCGGCCACCCCGCCGATGCCGGCCGCGCCCTTGCCGACGAGCTCGCACGCGCGGGGGCCGGGGATATTCTGGATGCCGTGAGACACTCGGGGCTCGGGGCCGCGGACGCGTGACTCGGGGCTCGAGGCTCGGGGGCTCGGGGCTCGGGGCTCGAGGCCGGGGGGTCGGAAGTCGACTTCGGCAAGGTTCGCGGGCGCTAAAGCGACTGCGACTGCTGACTTCCGACTGTGACGTCTGACTGTGACTGGCGACTGTGACCAACGACTAGCGACCAACGACTGACGAATGAAACAACCCTGCGTCTACATCGTCGGGGCCGGGCCGGGCGACCCGACGCTGATCACGATGCGCGGCCAGCGCTATCTCGAGGCCGCCGACGTCGTCGTTTACGATCACCGGATCCACGTCCGCCTGTTGCGCGCGGCGCGCGCGGACGCAGAGCGGATAGACGTCGGCGCAGCGGCGCCGAAACCGCTCGAGCAGGAAGCGATCTGCCTGCTGCTCGCAGAGAAGGCGCGGGAAGGCAAGACCGTCGTGCGGCTGAAGTGGGGCGATCCGTTCGTGTTCGACAGCGGCGGCAAGGAAGCATTGTTCCTCCACGAACAGGGTGTGCCGTTCGAAGTCGTGCCGGGGGTGCCGGTGAGCATCGGCGCGCCCGCCTACGCCGGCATTCCGCTCACCTACCCTGGCGCCGGGGACGTGGTGACGCTGGTGCGCGGCCACGAAGGCGAGTCCGATATCGGGCCGCAGGTGGACTGGAGCCTGCTCGCCGGCATCGGCGGAACGCTCGTCTGTTATGCCGGCGCCCGGCAGATCGCGGCGGCGGCTGCGGGACTGGTGGCGAATGGACGCGCCGCCGACGAGACTGCCGCGCTCATTTACGACGCGACGCTCCCATCGCAGAGGACCGTCGAAGGCACGATCGGCACGATCGCCGAACAGGCGGAGGGGCATGGCCCCGGGCTCCTGGTGGTCGGCGCCGTCGCGGGCCTGCGGGCGCACCTGCGCTGGTTCGACGATCGCCCGCTCTCGGGCCGCCGGATTGTCGTGACCCGATCGCGGGAGCAGGCGACCGAGCTCATCGACATGCTGGAGGAGCGGGGCGCCGAGGCGATTCCGGCGGCCGCGATCCGGATCACGCCGCCCGACGACTCCGCCGCGCTCGACGCCGCGTGCGCCGAAGCCGGGAGCTACGACTGGATCGTGTTTTCGAGCGCGAACGCGGTCGATCATTTCATGACGCGGCTGCTCGCCCTCGCCGACGTGCGCGATCTCCACGGCGTCCGGCTGTGCACGGTCGGTCCCTCGACCGCCTCGCGCCTCCACCGATACGGCATCAAGGTCGATCTGATGCCGGCGGAGTTCCGGGTCGACGCGCTGGCGGAGGCGCTGCGCGCCACCGGGGATGTGAAGGGGCGGCGCATCCTCCTCCCGCGGGCTGACATCGCCCGCGACACGCTGGCGGAGGCGCTGCGCGCGGCAGGCGCCGACGTCAACGACATCGTCGCCTACCGGACCGTCCCCGGCGGTGGCGAGCGGGGCGGTGAGTACGACGTCTACCGGATGCTGCTCGATCGCCAGATTGATGCGGTGACGTTCGCCAGCGCTTCGGCGGTCAGGAATTTCGTCACCATGCTCGGCCGCGAGCAGGCGGCCGACCTGCTGCGGACCACCGTCGTCGCCTCGATCGGTCCGGTGACCGCGGAGGCAGCGCAACAACTCGACATCGCCACGACGGTGATGCCGGAGCGCTACACGATTCCGGATCTCGTCGACGCGCTGGTCGGCCACTTCGAGGCCTCACGGACTTGAGATGACAGCCAGCACTCGCCGCGCTGAAGCGGCCGGACTCCTCGACATCGTGCGCCGCCCGCGCCGCCTCCGCCGCACCCCCGCGATCCGCGCCCTCGTGCGTGAGACGCGGCTCGCCCCCGACATGTTCATCTATCCGCTGTTCGTCTGCACCGGCGAGGGGCAGCGGCGCGAGATCGGCTCGATGCCCGGCGTGTGCCAGCTGTCCGTGGACGAGGCGGTGCGGGAAGCCGCCGCCGCCAAGGCGGATGGCATTCCGGCGATATTGCTGTTCGGGCTGCCGGACGCGAAGGACGCGATCGGCTCAGGCGCGTACGACGCCGATGCCCCGGTCCAGGCCGCGACCCGCGCGATCAAGCGCGAGGTGCCGGGCCTCCTGGTCGTCACCGACGTCTGTCTTTGCGAATACACCTCGCACGGCCACTGCGGCATTCTCGCGGACGGCGACGTGGCGAACGATCCGACGGTCGAGCAGCTGGTGCGTGCCGCGCTCTCGCACGCGGCAGCGGGAGCCGACGTCGTCGCCCCCTCCGACATGATGGATGGACGGGTCGGCCGCATCCGCACCGCGCTCGACGAGGGCGGGTTCGCGGACACGGCGATCATGTCGTACGCCGCGAAGTACTGTTCGGCGTTCTATGGTCCCTTCCGCGAGGCGGCGGATTCGGCGCCGGCGTTCGGCGATCGCCGCTCGCACCAGATGGATCCGGCCAACGTCGAGGAAGCGCTGCGCGAAGTGGCGCTCGACATCGAGGAAGGCGCCGACATCGTGATGGTCAAGCCGGCGA
>JBDTSX010000122.1:0-9905 GCA_039930925.1 Acidobacteriota bacterium
CCAGGATGCGGATCATCTCTCGTTTCTGCAGGGCGGCGGGCATGGCGGCTCGCATCCGCATCTGGTGCACGATTTCGTCATGGCCTGCGTCGGCGAGCAGCCGCCGATGCCCGATGCCGAGACGTCCGTGAACTGGACCCTGGTCGGGATTTGCGCCCATCAGTCGGCGCTTCAGGGCGGGGAGAAGATCAAAATACCGACATTCTGATCGTCCGGCCGGGCGCCGAGTGCGACGCTACCGGCGCGGATGGGCGTCGAAGAAATCGAAGATGTCGGCGGTCGCGGCCGACGGCGCCGAGTCATGGCTCGCGCCCGGGTACTCCTTGAGGACCGCGCTGACGCCGTTCTGCTGCAGGGCCTGGACCATCGCGCGAGACGGGGCGACGTTCGGGTTGTCGTTCGCGCCAACGAAAATCATCATCGGGGTCTTCGCGAGACGCTCGAACGGGTAAGGGCCCGAGGGCGTGACATTCGACCCCCCGATGGCGATCGCCGCCCAGCTCTCCGCGAACTTCGGGCCAAGATAATGCGCCCCCTGTCCGCCGGCCGAGTAGCCGAACAGAAACGTGCGCTGCGGGTCGATGGGATACTCCTCTTTGATCAGGGCCAGAACGTGCATCGCGTCCTGTTCGCTCCATTCCGAGCGCACCAGGGCCGGCGTGACGGAGCCGTTCACGCCGCCGAAGCCGGTCCTGCCGCCGCGGCCAGTTGCAGTCCCCTGAGCGCCGCCAGCGGCAGCCGGTCCGAATTCCTGCGCCGTGATGCGGGCCCCAGCCATGCCGCGCGGGCCGCCAGCAGGACGTCCGTACGGCACGTAGTTGTAGCCGGCGTTCGGCGCGTAGCCGAGCGGCGCGACGACCATGTAGCCGTGTTTCTCCGCCGTCCTGGGGATGATGCGGCCGTCCCGATCGAAATAGAAATCCTGGTCGCGGCTGTTGCCGTGCAGGATGAACACCAGCGGCAGCGTCGATTTGCCGTTCCAGGTCGACGGCACGAACACGTGGTAGGGCAGTATCTCGTCGGCTTCGCGCATGTAATAGTGGCGCACGGTCTCGCCGCCGCCCCGCCAGACCGGGTCCTTCCCGCGCTCGAGCACGGCCAGCAACGCGGCCGATTTCTTCAAGCCGGCCGCGAAGTCGTAGTGCGTCGGCTCGCCTGCCTGCGACAGCCCGAACTCGGGATTGCTGTTGTTCGAGCCGAACACGCGCTTGCCGCTGTTGATGACGCGCGCCAGATCGAACGGATAACGGATGCTCGCTTTCGCGCTGTCGTGCCCCTGGATCCTGGCCAGCCGCCGCTCGATGCCCGGCTGCTGTTCGTCCAGTCCGGTCACCAGTGTGACCGGCACGTCGAAACGTTCGAGCACCGTGTCGCCGTCGCGCAGCTCCGCCCGATACCGGTAGTCGCCGTCTGGCACGCCCTGGACGTTGATCGAGATGGGGAACGGACGATCGGCCAGGTTGCCGCCGAGAATCAGAGTCTCCCCCAGTTCTTTCACGACGACGGCGGCTGCCGTGCGAAGCGTCATGGTCAGCTGCAGCGGACCATGGGAGGTGTGGGCGACCGGGCTCGACTGCGCCAGCCAGGCGACCGCCGGATGCGCCGGATCGGCAACGATCCGGTCCGTGCGCAGCGCCAGCGACTGGGCGAACGGGGTTGGCGCGATCGCCGCGTGACTCGCGGGCTCCGCTGCGCTCGGTACCGGCTGACCCACGCCCGCTTGCGCGCGCACGTCCGGCGATCCCGCTAACGTGCAGAGCAGCGCACCGCCGATCACCGTCACGATTCCAGTTGGTGGAGTGGAGCGCACGGAATACTTCTCCCGCTCGTTTTCGCGTTTGCCCGTGACGGGTTGAATGCGTCAAACCGCCTCGCGGTCGCGACGCACCAAAGGTCCTGCAATCAGCCGCCGCCCTCGCCAGGATGCAGCGCACGCGCCAACCGCACGCTTCGCATTCCACATCGACCCTGGTTGTCGAAATCTTGGTGAGGCTGTGCCAGCTTAGCGCAAGTCGGATCGTCGGCGTGCCCGCCCCCGTCGCCGCCGAACCTCCTACTCGTTGCGCAGGAGCTCGATTGGATCGATTCCTGTTCCTGATGGCCGTTACCGGCATCGTGCTGATCATCGCCTGCGCGAATGTGGCGAACCTGTTTGCTGGCGCGCGGCGCCGCACGGGCCACCGAGATGGCGGTGCGGCTGTCGCTTGGCGCGAGCCGTCGTCGTCTGGTCGTGCAGCTGCTGACCGAATCGTGCGTGCTGGCGGTTCTCGGCGGCGTCGCGGGACTGGTCGTCGCGCGGTGGACGCTGGCGCTGATTGCCTCGCTGCTCCCGTCGGGAGCCACCGCCTCGCTCGACTTCGGGGTGCAGTGGCCGGTGGCTCTTTTCGCGGCGGCCTTGTCAATCGCGACCGGTGTGCGTTTGGGGCTCTTCCCGGCACTGCACAGCACCAACCCGGATCTCGTCACCGCCATCAAAGCGCACGCCGGCCAGCCGTCCGGTGCGCGAGCGGCGGCACGATTCCGCACCGGGCTCGTCACCGCGCAAATCGCCTTGTCAATGGCGCTCCTCGTCGCCGCGGGATTGTTCGTGAAGAGTCTCGTCAACGTCACCCGGGTCGATCTCGGCGTCAAGATCGACCAGGTCGTCACGTTTGCCCTGTCGCCGAACCTCAGCGCATCGCGAGTGCATCCGATGCAGGCGCTTGGTTATGAGTAAATCGGTGTCACGGTCCGGCTGAAGGCGGACACTACAGAGAGTTGCCGCTGACGCCGTTCGCCGCCGCTCATTACTCCGGCGGCACCGACAGTTCCGCGGCCTCCGAGATGCCGGCGGCCACCTGCGGCAGGATGCCCATCCTGATGTAGATCGGACGCACCGCGGTGCGGATCGCCGGAAGTTCGGCGGCGAACCAGGCGGATCCCGCGAGGCAGCAGAGGCCGCCGGCGAGCAAGGTGTGCGGCGCGCCGATCCGCGACGACATCCACCCGGCGATCAGGCTGCCGAAGGGAGCGGTTCCCAGAAACGCCATCATGTAGAAGCCCATCACCCGGCCCCGCTTGTCGTCGTCGACAATCGTCTGAATGATGGTGTTGCTGCCGGCCATCTGCACGATGAAGCCGAACCCGGCGAGCGCCAGGCAGGGAACCGCCAGCCAGAGCACACGCGTGAAGGAAAAGGCAATGAGGCCCGTGCCGAACGACGCGGTCGCGAAGATGATGATGCGTCCGAGACCGAGCACCGAGCGCCGCGTCGCCAGCCACGACGCGCCCACCAGCGCGCCGCAGCCGGACGAGGTCATGAGGAGGCCGAGCCTATGCGGCCCGCCATGGAAGACGTTGGCGGCGAAGATCGGCATCAGCACTGAATACGGCACACCCACCAGGCTGACGAGCGCCAGCAGCATGATGATCGATCGGATCGCCCGCGAGCCGGACGCGTAGCGCCAGCCCTCGACGAACTGCTGCCAGGCTGCCGGCCGGTGGACGCCACCCGGTTGCCGGGGCGCGACCCGCATCGCGACCAGCGCGGCAATCACGCCGAGATAACTGATCCCGTCGATGGCGAAGCACCAGCCTTCGTTGGTCGCGGCAATCACCACCCCCGCGATCGACGGCCCGGCCAGGCGCGCGACATTGACCATCGACGAATTGAGCGCGATGGCGTTGGGCAGATCGTCCGTGTTCTCGATCATCGCCACGAGGAAGGCCTGGCGTCCCGGCATGTCGAACGCATTGACGATGCCCTGGACGACGCTCAGGATGATCACCGCTTCGACGGTGATCCGGCCGCTCAGCGTCAGTGCGGCGAGCGCGAACGACTGCAGCATCGAAATCGTCTGGGTGGCCACGAGCAGCCGGCGGCGGTCCAGTCGATCGACCACGATTCCGGCGAACGGGCCGAGGAGAAACGCCGGAAACTGCCCCGCGAAGCCAACCCAGCCAAGGAGGAGCGCCGAGCCGGTCAGCCGGTAGACGAGCCAGCTGGTCGCCGTGGTCGTGATCCACGAGCCGGCGAGCGAGACGACCTGGCCCCCGAAGAACAGCCGATAGTTCCGGTAGCGGAGCGCGCGCAGCATGAACGTGAGGCCGGTCGCGTTGGGTGTGGCCACCTCGAGATCCCGTGTGGATGGACTAGAACGCGCGCTGATATTGCGCAGCGAGGGGGATCTCATGACCGAGATGGCGGGCCGCGTGGAGCGGCCAATAGGGGCGGCGGAGGAACTCGCGCGCCATGACGATCAGATCCGCCTGCCCGTTCCGCACAATCTGGTCCGCCTGTTCCGCAGCCGTGATCATCCCGACCGCGGCAGTCGGCATCTGGGTTTCGCGGCGGATGCGATCCGCGAACGGCACCTGATACCCCGCCCCGACGGGAATGCGCACTCGCGGCACCAGGCCGCCTGACGAACAGTCCACGAGATCGACGCCGAGCGGCCCGAGCCGCGCGGCCAGGGCCACCGATTCCTCGGCGGTCCACCCCCCCTCGGCCCAGTCGGTCGCGGAGATCCGCACGAAGAGCGGATCGCGTTCGGGCCACACCTGGCGCACCGCTTCGACCGTCTCGCACAGGAGGCGGATCCGATTGTCGAACGATCCGCCATACCGATCCTGGCGCTGGTTGCTGAGCGGCGAGAGGAACTCGTGGAGCAGGTAACCGTGCGCGGCGTGGAGCTCGATGATCCGGGCACCGGCCTCGCTGGCGCGCCGTGCCGCATCGGCAAATCCGCGGATGACGCGCTCGATGCCGGGGGCGTCCAGTGCCTCGGGCACCTGATACGCGCCGTCGAACGCGATCGCGCTTGGCGCCACAATCGGTTGCCACCCTCCGTCGGCTGGAGACAGCGGCTTGCCCCCCTTGAATGGCGCGCTGGTGCTGGCTTTCCTTCCCGCGTGCGAAAGCTGGATGCCGGGGACCGCCCCACGCGCATCGACGAACCGGAAGATGCGCCCCAGCATCTCCAGGTGCTGGTCTTTCCAGATGCCCAGATCGTCGGGGCTGATGCGCCCTTCGGCGACCACCGCGCTGGCCTCCGCCATCACCGCGCCGGCTCCGCCCACGGCGCGGCTGCCGAGGTGCACGAGGTGCCAGTCGTCCGCAAAGCCATCGACGCTCGAGTACTGGCACATCGGCGAGACGACGATGCGGTTGCGGAGTGTGACGCCGCGCAGCGTCATCGGCGCGAACAGGTGAGGAATGTCCATCTCCTATTATGCGATCCGGCGCGTGCCGCACGTGTATGCACCGGCGATCGACGAGCGAAACGCCTGTCCCGTTTCGTCCTCTGGTTGTGGGGCGGCGCGATCGAGCCGTCGCTCGGAGACGCACGTGGCGTGTGCGGCTGTGACACGCGGGCGTGTCACGCGTGACGATCGCGTCAGGTTTGGCACGGATGTGCGTGCAGCCGATCACCCGAGACCTCGAAAAGCGGCTATTCCGCCCACGTGGCGCCGCTGGCGCGTGGCAGCGCGGTTGCACCACCCGGGGCAGTGCGCGAGCTCTCAGCGACGCTCCCGCACGGTCCCGGCCGCGTTCCGGTGAACGCACGACCACCCGGTAACACCCAACAGGAGAGAGCATGAACGCGCTCAGCGCCAGCGACGCCGCCGCACGGGCCGACCTCGATTTCTGGCGCGATCTGTCTGAGGGCACCGACGAGTCGGGCCGCGAGCTCCTGGAGCTCTATCTCACCGACACCGGCGCGCAGATTTCGCTGATGATTTCCGGCCTGGCCCAAGGCCGGACCGAGGATGTCGCCTGCGCCGCGCATACCTGCGCGGGATCGAGCGGCACGTGCGGCGTGGACGGGCTAGCCCGCTTGTTCCGCCAGATCGAGTACGAGGCACGCGACGCCCGGCACGATGCCGTGGCCAATACCCTGCCGCTGATCGTGGAGACGTTTGACGGTGTACGGGTTCGCCTGCTGAAGGCCATTGCGGTGCCGGCGACGGAGCCGATTCAGGAACGCCAATGAAGACTGTACTCATCATCGACGACAACCCCGTCATCACGAGCATCTACCGTGGCAAGCTGGCGGCGGAAGGGTTGCACACCGAGATCGGCGTCAACGGCGACGAGGGGCTGAAGATGCTCGACCGCTGCAAGCCGGACGTCGTGCTGCTCGACCTGATGCTGCCGAAAGTGAACGGGATGGAAGTGCTCCAGCGGATTCGGGCACGGCCCGACTACAAGAACCTGCCGGTGATCGTGTTCTCGAACAGCTACTCTCCCGAGATCATGCAGCAGGCCTGGGGCTACGGCGCCACCGACGTCCTGCACAAGTCGAACACCACGCCGCGCAATGTCGTTCTGGCCCTGGTGCGGGCAATCGGCGGCAATGCCGCTCCGGCCGCCGCCGCGGCCGTCGCTCCCAGCGCCGAGCCGATGCAGGCCGCGCCGGCGCGGACCGTGGTTGACAGGGCGGCCAGCCCGGCAGATCAGATCGCGGTGCTGCTCCAGAAATTCGCGGCCGGGGAGATCGCGTCGGGAAGCGGCGACTTCGTCCGGCTGATGAGCGGGGGCGGTCTCGGCGAACACTTCGCGGCGCCGATGTTGAAGCTGTTCGCGGCCATCGAGGTCCTCGTGGCCGTCGCGGATCAGGCCGTCGCGGGCCCGGCGCGCGAATTGTGCCACGACTCGATCCGGGCGATCGCGCGGGTCTGCCGGCAGACCGCGGGCGCTGCCGAGGGCAGCCTGCTCAGCCCGGTGGCCGTGTCGCGCTCGGCCCACTGATCAGGGCGGGGCGGTGCGGCTGCCGCCTCGTCTCTGGCCGCTCCACAGCGCCCGCTTCGGCTCTCGCCTCGACGCCACCCTGACCGGCCCGGTCAGCCCACAGGGCACGGTCCATTCCTCCTCGAGTTTGTCGATCCGTTTGACGCTGGACGTCCGTTCTGGTACGGCCGCCAGCATCCTCGCGAGCGTCAGGCGGCGGCTTCGTTGCTGCGGAGAACCTGCAGCACGTGGGCGGCCTCGTCCGAGAGCCGCCGGAACGCCGCTTCCGCCGCCGCAAAACGGCTGTCGGTGCCGAGCTGCTCCAGGATTTCGGCCATCTCGAAGAGGCTGAGCGCCGCGAGGTTTCCCGCTGCGCCTTTCAGAACCCGCGCCTCCCGGCTGATCCCGCTGCCGTCCTGGTCGTCGACAGCTCGCTTGATCGCCGCCAGCCAGACCGGACATTCGATCAGAAAGAGCTGGATGATCTCCGAGAGCCGCTGCGCATCTCCACCGAGCTGCGAGAGCGCGGCCTCGTGCGCATACCCGAGAGACACCGCGGATCCGGGCATCACCTCCTGCTCGACGACGGCATAGAGCAGCCTGGGGTCGAGCGGTTTACTGAGGTATCCGTCCATGCCGGCGTGCAGACAGCGATCGCGATCCCCGCTCATCGCATGCGCAGTCATCGCCACGATCCGCACATGGGCTCCGGTGGCCGCCTCGCGGGCGCGGATCGCCGCGGTCGCTTCGAACCCGTCCATGTTCGGCATCTGCACGTCCATCAGCACGACGTCGAAGCGGCTCTCCGCGGTCGCGGCGACCGCGCCGATCCCGTCGTCCACCACCGTCACATCGTGTCCGTGCTTGCGCAGCAGACCACTCGCCACGCGCTGATTGACCACGTTGTCCTCGGCCACCAGGACCCGCATCGAACGCGTCAGGGGAGGCGGCGGGGGAACGATCCGCTCCGAATGCGCCATTGTCTTGAGCGTGCTCTGATCCAGCGTGCGGCAGATGGCTTCGAGCAGGTCGCTCTGTTTGATCGGCTTGGTCAGGTAGGCCGCTACGCCCAGGGCGCGGCAGCGCTCGGGCTCGGCATCGAGGCCGGAAGAGCTCAGCATCATGATCGTGGCTCGCGCGAGCTCCTGGCGTGAGGCGATCGCCGCGGCCACCTCGAAGCCGTCCAGATCGGGCATCCGGCTGTCGAGCAGCACCAGCGGAAAGGCCTCTCCGGTTTCGGCGGCGGCCACCAGCATGTCGAGCGCCTGTTGCCCGCCGTTCGCCGTCGAGGGGCGCATTCCCCAGGCGAGGAGCTGGGTCTCGAGAATGCGGCGGTTGACCGCGCTGTCGTCGACGATCAGCACCGGCACGGTCGCCAGTCGCCGCTGATCGAGCGTGATCGCCGCGGGCGATTCGCCGGTATCCAGGGCGACGGTGAAGTGGAATGCGCTGCCGCTGCCGACGGTGCTTTCGAGCCAGATGCGTCCGCCCATCAGATGCACCAGCGTCGATGAAATCGCCAGCCCGAGTCCGGTGCCGCCAAACTTGCGGGTCGTGGACGCGTCCGCCTGGTGGAACGCCTCGAACACGGCGGCCTGCTTGTCCGCGGGAATGCCCATGCCGGTGTCAGCCACGCAAAAGTGCAGGCGGGTGCAGTCCTGGCCCTGCGCCTCCTCGCGAACGGAGATGATGATGTGGCCCCGCTCGGTGAACTTGATCGCATTGCCGGCGAGGTTGTTGAGGATCTGCCTGAGCCGGACCGGGTCGCCGATCACACCGGCAGGCACGCCGGGCGCGATGTCCACGAACAGCTCCAGTCCCTTGTCGGCGGCGCTGCAGGCCAGCGGCTTCACCACTTCGGCGATCGCGTCCGGCAGCGAAAACGGTATCGACTCGAGCGCCAGCTTGCGCGACTCGATTTTCGAGAAGTCCAGAATGTCGTTGAGGATCGTCAGGAGCGATTCGGCTGACCCCTTGACGGTGTTCAGGCAGTCCGCCTGGTAGGGCGTGAGCTCGGTGTCGAGCGCGAGCGCGGTCATGCCGATGACGCCGTTCATCGGTGTGCGGATCTCGTGGCTCATGTTCGCGAGGAATTCCGACTTCGCACTATTGGCCGCCTGTGCCGCCTCCCTGAGGGCGGCCTCGGTATCCAGCTGGCGACGGATGAACTCGGTCTGGCGGCGGACGCGGCGCCTCAACACGAGCGCCCACGCGAGGGCGGTCAGCACCACCACAAACATTGCGCCGAGCACCCAGAGCGCGCGCTCGACCGACCACCACGGCGCGGCCTTCAGCACCCGCACGTCGCCGGCGGTCCGCAAAATCAGCCGGAAGTCCTGGATCGAGACCCGGCCGTCGTTGGCGATCGCCTTCTCGGCGTCAACCACGCACACGCCGGTAATCTGGACGAGGCTTCCGCTCCGGATCCACGCCAGGGAGTCGGCGTTCGGGGAGCTGTCGAGCACCGCCGTGAAGACGTGCTGGCCGGCCTGCAGCGTCAGTAACTCCCTGGTCGAATCCGCGACCCGCTCGAGGACCCGCCCTTCCATCTGCACCATCTGCGCGTGGTAGCCGCCGGTCAGCGCCTCGCCGGCGGTGATGAACGGCGCCGCCTGCTCGCGGCCCGGCTCCCGCCGTTGGACGACTGCGCTCTCGAGGACCGCGAGATAGTCGGCCTGCGCAGGAAATCCCACGACGTCCACGCGGTCGCCGGGCTCGACGACGAGAGGCCGCTGTGGCTCGATGCGCAGCCCCCCGGTGAGATCGGCGATGAAGAACGCCCCACCGGGGCGGCGCAGCGTCACGATCCCCTGGACTCGCACGCGATGGTCCGGCGGCTGTTCGGGATTGAACTGCAGTAACGAGGTGATGGCCTGAACCGGCAGCGCTTCCGGATTCGCCGGCGCCGGCTCCAGCACGGAGACCTCGGCCATCCCAGGCACCAGCACCTGAATGTTGAGGAGCTGACGCCGATCGTTGAAGATCGAGCCGCAGGCGCCGCGGATGCGTATCCTCGCGTCAACGAGCTGGATCGGAAGATCGGATCCCGCCCCGGGCAGCAGAGCCTTGAATTTGTACGATCCTGCAACCAGGGTGAGCGCCGCGTCCTGTCCGGCCGCAACCACCGACTGGACGACACCCTCCGTCTCGACCCACTGGCTGTCGTACCGGCCGGAGAACAACGCGTCAACCGGCA
>JBDTSX010000123.1:0-9895 GCA_039930925.1 Acidobacteriota bacterium
GTCGAGTCTGACCCGTGGTATCGCTCGTGATGCTACGTTTTTAGCAGGAGAAACGTATGACTCCCCTCGCCGTGTTCGTTCGCACCCTCATGAAAACGAGCGCCATCTTCATCGGCGCTACCGCGGTCATGCTTCACCCGTCGCTTGAATGGTCCGCGGCGCGCGGCGTCACCGCGCAGCAGAGCCCGGCGGAAGCGGCCACCGACGGCCTGATCGCCGCGCTCAAGGACAGCGACGTGGGCGTGCGGCGCCAGGTCGTCGCCGCACTCGGACAGATGGGCGGCGCGCGCGCCGTGCCTGGGCTGATCGCCGCGCTGAAAGACGACGACGCGGACGTCAGGCGGCATGCCATTGTGGCGCTCGGACAAATCGGTGATGCGCGGGCGGCCGCCGCGATCGCCGGCGCCCTGAAGGACGCCTCACCCGCGGCTCGCGCGCGGGCCGCAACGGCGCTTGGCGAGCTCCACGACAGCACCACGCTCGACGCACTGCATGCGGCGGCTCGCGACGCCAGTCCCGACGTCCGCCGCCACGTGCTCGAGGCGCTCGGCGCGATCGGCGACGCGCGATCGCTTCCGGTGCTCACCGCGGCGCTCAAGGACGACGACACTGCGGTGCGGCGGACGGCCGTGCAGGCGATCACGAACATCGGAGATGGCGGCGACCGGCACCGCGGCCGGGTCCGGGTTGACATGCCGAATCCCAACCCCAACCCAAATCCGAACCCGAACCCCAATCCCAACCCGAATCCCCGGCCCAATCCGCGGCCGGGCGGCTACTGAGGGGGCGATCGAGATGTTCCGTCCCTGCGCCCTGTCGGTCCTTGCGCTCCTCACGCTGGCGCCATCCGCCGGTTACGACGGTTCCGCCGATTTCCAGCCTCGCGGTGTACGCGAACTGGTGTCTGAGCTTGGCGCGGCGGACCCGTCGGCGAGAGCTCGCGCGGCCTGCGGCCTTCGCGAGCTCGGCGACAACGCTGCCGAGGCGATCCAGCCGCTCGTCACCATGCTCGGCGATGCCGCGCCGGTTGAATCCGCCGTGTGCAGCCGGCGCTGGTGGCGCGGCAACGCCAACGATCTGACCAGCCCGGGCGAGCAGGCGGCAGCGGCGCTCGTCGCGATCGGGAGCCGCGTTTTCCAACCCGTGCTGGCGACACTGCGTGCGGTGAGCTGGGCCGCGCGACGCAATGCCGCCTGGGCACTCGGCGCGCTCGACGATCAGCGGGCAGTGTCCGGACTCGTCGATGCGCTGAAGGATCGGGAGGCGGCCGTACGCGAGCAAGTGGCATGGGCGCTCGGCGCGATCGACGACAACACCGCGGTCCCGGCGCTGGTTCGCGCGCTCGGCGATGGCGCCGCACCGGTCCGCCAGCAGTCTGCCTGGGCGCTCGGCGCGATCGACGATCCTCGAGCCGTCGACGGGCTCGTCCACGCGCTCGCAGATGCGAGCAGCGGCGTGCGCGAGCAGGCGGCCTGGGCACTCGGCGCGATCGGCGATCGACGCGCGCTGCCAGGCTTGCTCCCGTCACTGAAAGACGCAGACGCGAGCGTCAGGAAACAGGCGGCCTGGGCGATCGGCGTCATCGGCAAGTAAGCCTTGTCCACCCGACTGATGACCAGCCTGCTGTTCGACACGAAACCGGGCGATCCGGCGACGTTCGCGTTGGTCCCGGTCATTCTCTCGGCGGTCGCGGCGATCGCCAGCTACGTACCGGGGCGCCGGGCGACGCGCGTCGATCCGGTCGTGGCGCTCAGGTCAGAGTGGCTGTCCTGTCTGTGACTTGCGGAGGTCTTCCGCCTCGAGGCGGAAGCCACAGGGTTTCAAAGAGACCAAGTTTTGCGTGTTCTATGGGGCAGAGATCTTCCGCCTGAAGGCGGAAGCCACAGCTTTGTAAAGAGGCGGAGGCCCCAACTTCCATTTTTCTTTGATCTCGTGGCTTCCGCCTTCAGGCGGAAGAACACAGCTTTGTCACTGCACGGTGACGTTGTCGAACGTGCAGGTCGCTGTCGCGCCGGTGTTGTGGCTGGTCACGGCGAGACCGATCAGCACCGTGCCACCCATCGGGATCGTCTCGGTCCCGACCACCGTCCACGCCGAGCCGTTGGCCGACTCGTATGCGGTGAAGGTCTGCCCGGCGCGGGTGAGCTTGACCCACCTCGGCGCCGTTGACATGGTCCCGCCCGTCCCCACGCTCGCGCCGTTCGCCGCGGGGCGCCGCTGGAACGCAACGCCCTTTGACGGAGAGACCAGCATGAAGGCGTGCGCCGAGCCCGCCGCCAGCGTCTCCCGGATCATCACCCCCGCCTTGACCCAGGTGGACACGTTCTCGAGCGACGCGACGCGCGCCACGATCGAGCCATCGCCGCTCAGCGTGCGATACGCATAGTGGAACTGATCGCTCGTGCCCCACACATCGGCTCCAGAACCCTTGACGGTGAACGTCCCGTTCGAGGCGCGCGCGCTCCCCGGAAGCGGTTCGTTACCCACATCAGCCGGGGACCAGCCGGCCGGGAGATCGGCGGGCGGCTGCGCCGTGGCGACGGTCACACTGACGGGGGCTGATGTCGTCCCAGCGCCGGCGTTGTCGGTCGCAACCGCGGTGAGTTGATAAGCGCCCGACGGAACGTTGGTCCAGGTGACGGTGTAGGGGCTCGCCGACGCGGTGCCGACGAGCGTGCCGCCGGCATAGAAGTCCACCTTGGCGATCGATCCGTCGCTATCGCTGGCCGATGCGCTCAGCGTGAACGCCGCCGGCGCGGTTCCGGTGGCTCCGTTTGCCGGACTCGTCATCGAGACGGATGGGACGACGTTCGGCGGCCCCGTCGTCGTGCTCACGACGACGTTGTCGAATGTTGCGGCCGCGTTCACGCCGCTCAGATGGCTCGAGACGGCCAGGCCGACGAGGACGGTCGCGCCCATGGTGAAGGTGTCGCTGCCGACGGTGACCCAGTTCGCGCCGTCAGCGGATTCGTAGCCGGTGACGAGACTGCCGGCACGCACCAGCTTGACCCATCGCGGCGCGGTCGACTGACTGCCGGACGTGCCCACGCTCGATGCGCCGTCCGCGGGACGACGCTGGAACGGCACACCTTTCGTTGCCGAGGATGCGACCAGCATGAAGGCCTGCGCGGCGGACGGGGACGCCGAGTTGCGGATCATGACGCCCGCCTTGGTCCACGCGTTCACGTTCTGGATCGAGGTCACGCGCGCGACGATCGACCCGTTGCCGGTCAGCGACGTGTAGGCATAGTGAAGCGCATCCGCCGTGCCCCACACGTCGGCGCCGGCGCCGCGCACGGTATAGACGCCGCTCGAGTAGGTCGCATCACCGGCCACACCGGTCGCGCCGATGTCGCCGTGGGTCCAGCCGGGTGGCAGCGTGGCGGAGGCCGCGTTGACGGTGATCGAGACGGCAGTGGAAAGCGCCGATGCGCCGGCCGTGTCGGTGGCGACAGCGGTCAGGCTGTACGTGCCCGCTGGGACGGTGGTCCAGGTGAATCCATAAGGCGCCGACGTGGCAGTCCCGAGCAGCGTCGTGCCGGCATAGAACTGCACCTTCGCGATACCCGCGCCGGGATTTCCGATTGTTGCGGCCAGGGTCACGGTGGCGGGCGCGGTGTAGGTCGCGCCTACCGCCGGCGAGCTCAGGGTCACCGACGGTGGCGCCGCGCAACGGTTCAACGTGGTGCCGTCGAACGGCGATCCGTCGAGGCCGATCGCGGTCACCTGAAGCGTGCAGGCCCCCACCGCGGCGCGCAGGTAGTGATGACGGGACGCCGAGTACGCGGTCCACGCGGCCGTCCCGGCGGGATAGAGCGGTCCGCCTCCGCCGCCGGTCACGATGTAGGTGACTGGCGACCCGCTCGACCCTTCGCGCATCGGCAGTGTCCGTTCATAAATATGCTCGTGCGCCGAGAGGACCAGCTGCACCCCGTATCGTTCGAACAACGGACCGAAGGAGGATCGCACCTCCAGGTCGGAACCATGCTCCCCTCCCGCCGAATACGGCGATCGGTGAAAAAAGGCGATTTTCCAGGGCTGCGTCGTCGAGGCGAGGTCGGCATCGAGCCAGGCGATTTGTTCAGAGCGACGGGTGATGTCCTGGAACGCGAACTCGGTGTCGAGTGCGACGAAATGCACCGGGCCGTAGTCGAAGCTGTAGTAGCGCTCCGCATGATCCGGGTAGGTCACGGACGCGCCGTTTCGCGGCAGAGAGAAGAGATCCAGGTACGCGAGGCCGTTCCCGTTCGACGGACGGCTGTCGTGATTTCCCTCGACCGGGAAGAACGGGTGCGACCCGAGCCATGGCTGGTAGATGTTGAAGAACCAGTTCTGATAACCGACGTACGAGGCATCGCCGGTGCCGTCGGTGCTGCCATACGTGATGTCGCCGGCGTGCAGTCCGATGTCGAATGTATCGGCGGCGATGAGCGACGCGATCTGGTGCTGCTCGGCAGAGTCCGTGCCGCTGTCGCCGAAGATGACGAAGCTGACGCTGCCGGTGCCGGGCGCGGACGGGGTGCGCAGCAGGCCGGCCTGTTGAGGCGTCAGGTCGATCCCCGAAACGAACGGGTCGTAGGTGTAGCTCGTGTCCGCCGACAGCCCGGTGAGCGTCGCTTCGTGCTGATAGTAGTCGTATGAAAATCCGGTCGTGGCTGCCGGGACTCGCCGGCTGGTCGCGATCGCGGTCGATGGCGATGCCCCGCCGGCCGCGTAGTGCACTTCAGCCGCACCCGGCTCGCGCGTCGCCCACACGACGGTGGCGGCGGACGCGCCGACCTGCTGCAGATACGGTCCGCGAATCAGCGTCACCGCGGGAGGGGGCGTCGTGGTCGATGCCGGCAGAATCACCCCGTCATCCTTCATCGTCCCCGGCGCACTCGAAATGTACTTCGACGGCGAGAGAAGAATCTGATCGATGACGGCGCCGTCCTCGCGCGACTGCACGCGAAGTACCTGACGGCCGCTCGAAGCGAAGTAGATCGCCGGGCCGATCACGCCGGCGCCGTAGCCGTTGTCCTGCCAGCCCCATCGCGAGACTCCGGCGTTCGACGCTTCTTCGAGATTGACCGTGGCCCCCTCGGTGGTGCCAATGCGATAGGCCGGAGCCCCGCCGGCCGTGAGGGCGCTGGAAAACTGCACGTACACGGAATCGTTGGCCCACGAGTCGTCCTGGGCGCGCAGCCGGAACCAGAGGTGGTAAGGAGTTCCGGCGGTCGCATCGAACGCCATCTCGAAATAGCTCGAGGGCTGGGCCAACGCGGCAGCCGCCTTTGGCAGGCCTCCATCCGGGAACCACATGGCGGCCCCACCCGCGGCCGTGGCATCGGTCACCTTCCTCCATTGACCGGCCGGCACGGCCTCGCTACCGGGGCGGAGGGAGATA
Source organism: Acidobacteriota bacterium (assembly GCA_039930925.1). Classification (GTDB taxonomy): domain Bacteria; phylum Acidobacteriota; class Vicinamibacteria; order Vicinamibacterales; family 2-12-FULL-66-21; genus JALZOC01. Next base: position 5,387 of record JBDTSX010000123.1, read on the forward strand.
TCCCCAGGGCCGAGTGTTTGCGCGGTGGCAGTGACCGAATGTCCGAACGCCAGGCTCGCAACAAGCAGCGTCAGCCGAAGAGTCCATGAAGCAGGCATGTGGGGTGGTATTCCTGGAGCTTACAGCACAGGGTGGACTCCCATCGTGCCGGTCGCGCCAGGCACAGTCAAGCTGGACGGTCGTCGGCCGTGCCGGCGTTTTGCAGTACGATCCGCTTTCATGCTTCTGGCGTGGACGGTCATCGTACTGCTCATCCTGCTGACGGGTTTGTACGTGGCCGCGGAGTTCGCGGCAGTCAGCGCCCGCCGGAGCCGCCTGCGCCGCCTTGCCGACGATGGGAACGCGCGGGCAGCGCGGCTGCTGCCGGTGCTCGACAACCCGCAGGAGCTCGATCGGTACATCGCCGCCTCCCAGGTCGGCATCACGCTCTCGAGCCTGATCCTCGGCGCCTACGGGCAGGCGACGCTGGCGCCGCGGCTCGAGCCCTTCATGCGGCAGGTCGGCCTGCAGCCGTTGACGGCGGAATCGACCTCGGCGGCAGTGGTGCTGGTCTCGCTCACGGCGCTCGCGGTCGTCCTGGGCGAGCTCGTCCCGAAATCGCTGGCGCTCCAGAACCCCACCGCCACGGCGCTGTTCACCGTCGTCCCCATGCAGTGGTCGATGCGCGCGTTCGCATGGTCGATTGCGCTCCTCAACGGCAGCGGCGTCCTGCTGCTCAAACTGATTCGGGTGCCGACGACGGGGCACCGGCATGTGCACTCGCCGGACGAGATCGCACTGCTGATCGCCGAGAGCCGGGACGGCGGCCTCCTGGAGCCGCAAGAACAAGTGCGACTGCATCGCGCGCTGCGCCTCGGGCTGCGCACCGCCCGCCAGCTGATGGTGCCGCGCGCGCGGCTCGCCTCCGTCAATGCCGACATGCCGTTCGACGAGGTGTTGCGGACGGTCGCGGCCAGTCCGTTCAGCCGGCTGCCCGTTTATCGCGGCTCGCCCGACACCATCGTCGGCATCCTGCACATCAAGGACGTCGTCACCCGCTTCGTTCGTCCCGGACGGCTGAACGTGGCCAACCTGCTGCGACCGATCGTCAGCGTGCCGGACTCGATGCCGGCGGATCGACTGCTGGCGTTTCTCCGCGAGCAGCGGAGCCATCAGGCGATCGTGGTCGACGCCAGCGGCACCGTGGCCGGCCTGATCACCCTGGAGGATGTCGTCGCCGAGCTGCTCGGCGGCGTCGCGGACGAATTCAAGTCCGCACCACTCCGGCCGATCCGCCTGTCGGACGGACGACTCCGTCTTCCCGGCCAGCTTCGCCTCGATCAGGCGGCGCCGCTCATTGGAAAAGCCTGGAGCCGCCGCGGCGATGCGACCGGGCCGCGCATCCAGGCGGACACCGTCGGCGGCTACGTCAGCGAATGGCTGCAGCGCGTGCCGGAGCCAGGCGAAGAGATCGTCATCGACGGAACGCCGGTGGAAATTGAAGCGGTGGACGGCGGCGCCGTCACGACGTTGATCGTGGGCCAGCGGCCGCAGGTGTTCGAGGAGGACGGCCGGTGATCGCGTTCCTGATCATCGCCGCGTTGATCCTGTTGAATGGCATCTTCGTGGCGGCGGAGTTCGCGATCGTGGGAGCGCCGCGCGCTACCATCGAGCGCCTCGCGGCGGGAGGCAACCGTCTCGCGCGCGCCGTGCAGGCCGTGCTCGAGGATCCGCAGGAACAGGACCGCTACATCGCCACCGCGCAGCTCGGCATCACGGTCGCGAGTCTCGGCCTCGGGATGTACGGTGAGCACGTCGTCGCGGACGAGGTGTTCCGGCTGCTCGGCGGCGCCGGGCTGCCGCTCTGGCTCGTATCCCACGGTGTGGCCAGCGTCCTCGCGGTCGGGATCCTGACCTACTTTCACATCGTCATCGGCGAGATGGTCCCGAAGTCGCTGGCGCTGCAGCGGGCGGATCGGATGGTCCTGTGGATCACGCCGCCGATGCTGTGGATCAAGAATGCGCTGTTTCCGTTCGTGGTCGGGCTGAACTTCGTCGGGAACATGGTGCTGAAGGTCTTCGGCGTCAACCGGCAGGAGCAGAATCCGGATCAGTACTACACGCCGGAAGAACTGCAGCTGGTCGTGCAGGAGAGTGAAGACCTTGGAGCGATCCGCGCCGAGTCCGGCCAGATGCTTCAGGAACTGTTCGAATTCGGGGAGCTCACCGCCGGCGAGGTGATGGTGCCGCGGGTCCGCATCACCGGCATACCTCTCGGAACGACGCCGGCGCAGATTCGCGAGTTGCTGGGGCGATCGCCGCACACCCGGTACCCGGTCTATGAGGGGGACCTCGATCACATCCTCGGCATGGTGCACATGAAGGATCTGCTTCGGGTGCTCTTACAGAACGAGAGGATCGGCGCCGGGCATGCGCGTCAGCTGCCGCTCGTGCCGGAAACCGCGCCGCTGGACTCGGTGCTCTCGTCGATGCGTCGTGAGCGGACGCAGATGGTCATCGTGCTGGACGAGCACGGCGGCACCGCAGGGATCGTGACGCTGCAGGATCTCTTCGAGGAAGTCGTCGGGGATATCGAGGAAGGGCCGCCCGGCGCTCCGCAGGTCTATCGCGACGGGCAGGGCCACCTGCGTGTGCCCGGGACGATGCGCATCGACGAGCTCGGGCAGCAGTTCGACCTCGATCTCGAGCACGAGGACGTGGACAGCGTCAGCGGCCTGATCCTGACACTGCTCGGCCGCCCGCCGGAAGCTGGCGACACGGTGCGATACGGACGGCTGCAGTTCGAGGTCACTGCCGTCCAGGGTCACGGGGTCGCTGAATGCGCGGCGTGGCTGGCTCCCGACGCCACCGCCAAGCGAGATGAAGCCGGCCGCTGACGCCCCCCTCCGTCAGTCGGATGCGGTACGGGGCCGGCGGTGATCGGGGCAGTCCTCTACCCGACGTGGATTCGCGGGCGGCGCAGCGGATTGGCCTCTGCCTGTCGCAGTACTTCGCGAGTGACCGGCGCCGTATCTCCCTCGCCGAACGCCAGGAACTTCAACAGGTAGGCCAGCGGGTTGCCTTCGGTCCAGCCGAAGTACGCGTGCGGGATTTTTCCGGTGACGTCACGGCAGTACAGCAGCAGCGCCGCAATGGCGTTCGGCACCGCGGGACTGGCGCAGCGCAGCACATGATGCCCGCCGACGTCTACGCCGGTGACCTTGAGCCGGTTCGAGAACTCCGAGACATCCTCGGGGCGCACCTCGATAAAGAGCACCGGCTGGTCGGGCGGCAAGTGGTGCGAGTCGCGCGCCTCCCGAAGCTTGTGCTCGTATTCCGCGGCGTCCCCTAAGTCCGGCCGGTTCGCAATGATCCGCACGGGTGCGCCGGCGGTCTGGTGGATGAATGTCTTCGCCAGGTCGTCGGGGTCCACGCCGTTGACCCGCAGCTCCGTCGAGCGCATCACGCGCGATGTCATCGACGTGAAGATGATGAAGACGATGAAGATCGAGGCGATCTTGATCCCCTCCGGACGCTCGATGATGTTGACGATGGTGGTGTACCCGAACACGACCGTCAACAGCAGGTAGCCCGCCCAGGGGCGTCGGTCGCGGCGCGCCGACAGCGTCACCGCCAGCGCGGCGGACCCCATCAGGACCAGGACACCGGTTGCGTACGCGCCGCCCTGCGCGTTCACGTCGGCCTTGAACAAGATCGTGACGATGAAGGTCATCGCCGTGAAAATCAGGACCAGCGGCCGATTGGCCTTGGCCCACTCCGGCGCCATGCCGTAGCGCGGCAGGTATCTCGGCACGAGATTCAGCAGCCCCACCATCGCCGAGGCGCCGGCAAACCAGAGGATCGAGACCGTGCTCAGATCGTAGATGGTCCCGAAGACGGCCCCGAGGTGCTCATGCGCCAGGTACGCGAGCGCGCGTCCGTACGCCGGGCCGCCTTCCTGGAACTGTGCGGCGGGAATAAGTAGCGTGGTGATGACGCTGCTGCACACCAGCAGCACGCTCATGATCGCCGCCGCGGTGGTGAGGAGCTTCCAGGTGTTCCGGATGCGACCCTCGAGATGGCTCTCCGTGTCGCCGGGATCCCCCTTGACCAGCGGCATCACCGCCACACCGGTCTCGAATCCGGAAAGACCCAACGCGAGCTTGGGGAACAACACCATCGCGAACAGGATCATGTTGAGCGGACTGCCGTGGCTCGCCGTGGCGGCGGCGCCCCAGTTCGAGAACGCGGCGGCGTGGGTCGCGAGGTAGTAAACGCCCCAGCCGACGACGACCGCATTCAGCACGAGGTAGATCGACACGATCGGCACCGCCAGCCAGACCGCTTCACGGAAGCCTTTCAGGAAGATCGCACCAAGGGCGGCAAGCAGGAAGAGCGTGAGCAGTACCGGCTGGTTGGCCCAGCCCGGCACCATCGGGTTTTCGACGATGTGCGCGGTCGCGTCGGCCGCCGAGAGCGTGATCGTGATGATGAAGCCGGTGGCGGCAAAGCCGAGCAGGCACAGCACCA
>JBDTSX010000124.1:0-9884 GCA_039930925.1 Acidobacteriota bacterium
CCGCGAATGGCGCGGCGCACTCGCAATCACCTGACGATACGCCGCCAGCGCCCGGTCGCGTTGTCCGCTCTCCTGACACGCGATGCCGAGGTTGAGCCGCGCCTCGTGGAACGCCGGCATGCGCGCCAGCGCGCGCTCGAAGAACGGCACGGCGTCCGCTGCCCGATGGCGCTGGACCAGCACCGCCCCGAGCCCGTTGTTGGCATCCGCATACCCGGCGTCGACCTCGAGCGCGCGGCGGTAGGCGGCCTCGGCGCGATCGAGATCCGCGAGCTCGCGACGGGCATTGCCCAGGTTCACCCAGTACGAGGCGTTCGACGGATCCTCGACGGTCGCGCGCTCGAACGACGAGGCCGCCTCCGCCGCATCGCCTGCCTCCGCCTGCAGCAGCCCCAGCCCGTTGATGGCGGCAGGATTGTTCTTGTCGAGCGCGACCGCTGCCTGTTCGGCGCGAAGCGCCTCGGTCGTATCGCCGGCCGCCCGCGCGGCGATCGCCAGGTCGTGGTAGAGCGCGGCATCCTCCGGCCACCGCGCGACAGCCGCCTGGTAGATCGCCAGCGCCGCTCTCGAGCTCCCCGTCTCGTTCAAAGCGCGGGCATAGGTCGACTGGAAGACCGGCGCGGCCGGAAACCGCTCCGCGAGCTCGCGCAGCGCCGGCAGCGCCGGTGCGGCCTGTCCGTTGACGAGATCCGACAGGGCATGCTCGAACCGGGTCCACGAGCCGATCACCCGCGCGGGATTTTCGGCGGTGCTCGAATCGCGCGCGGCCGCCGCCGGGCCGCTGACATATCCCAACGCGCGCAAGCGCTCGGCCGCTTCCGCCGGCACCGGCGCCTTCGCCGGCGTGGCGGCCGGTGTCGCCAGCTCGCGCAGACGCCGTGACATCGCATCAACGAGGCTCGTCTTCGACCCGGCAAGGTTGCGCCGCTCGCCGGAATCGGTCCCGATGTCGTAGAGCTCCGGCTCCGAGGACAGGATCAGCTTCCATCGCTCGTCGACGAGGACCGCGAGCGGATGCCAGCCGGCGACGCGCGGATATTCGGTCTCCGCCCGAACCGACACCGGGTCGGCAATCGAGCTGGCGCCGTCGCGGAGTGCGATCCTGGAAGGCACGCCGGCAGATCGCCGGAGCGCGCCGGCGAGATCCTCGAGCGAGACGGTGCTCTGAACGATCCCGGCCCTGCCAGCGCCTGGCAGGACCAGCAGGAGCGGCACGCGCAGTGTCGAATCGTACGCCAGCATGCCGTGCGTCTCCTCGCCGTGCTCGCCAAGCCCCTCGCCATGATCCCCGGCGAGCGCCACGATCGCCTCGCGATTGACCGCGTCGAGGATGCGGCCGACCTGCGCATCCGCATAGGCGACTTCCCCGTCGTAGGCGCGGCCACCGGCTCTGGCCAGGAACTCGGCAGGCGGATCGTACGGCGCATGCGGATCGTAGAGATGCACCCACAAAAAGTACGGCGGCCTGGCGGTGCGCAGCCATTCGAGCGCCGCATCGACGACTTCGCCGCCACGGCGCTCCGCCTCGAGCTGCGTCCCGCGGCCCGGGTCACGGTGTACCGCATCGTCGTAGGTGTCAAAGCCATCGGCGAGTCCGAACACGTGGTTGAGCACGTAGGCGCCGACGAACGCGGCCGTCGAATAGCCGTTCTCGTGGAGTACCCGCGCAAGCGTCGGCGGGCCAGGTACGTAGGCCACGCCATTGAGATGGACGCCATGGATCGCGGGGCGCGCTCCGGTCATGATCGTGACGTGTGACGGGAGCGTCAGTGGGACGGCGGTACGCGCGTTGTCGAAGCGCAGCCCTCGTTCGGCAAGCGCGTCCATCGAGGGTGTGAAGCCACGGCGCAGCCGATCCGCGCGCAGCGTGTCCACGGTGATGAGGACGATATTGGGGCGGTTGCCGCCGGTCTGCGCAACGATGCCGGCCCGATCCACGCGCCACCACCAGAGCGCCGCGGTCGCTACGGCGGCAACGAACAGACATCCCGCAAGGCGGCGCGTCACGCTGATGGATTATCGCATTCGACCGCGCCACGCGCCTGGCGGCAGCGCAAGGGGCCAGCGCGTGCCTCGAAACGCCGGCATCGACCACCGGGTGTGATAATTTTCAAGGAGCCGATCGGTGGTCACGGAATACAGTCATTCAAGCCCGATCCGAGGCATCCGTTCAGCCGCCCGATGCCCGCCGAGCCACATCCGAATCCCATGCCCAAGACGCCGTCGAGATCGAGTGCTCCGGTTCCAGCCGCCGCACGACGCACTGCCGCCGTAGCGCCCCGCTTCACGAGCGACACGCTGCGCTTCCTGCGCGCCCTGAAGCGGAACAACGATCGGGAATGGTTCCGCGCCCGCCGCGACGAGTACGACCGCGTCGTCCGCAGCCCGATGATCGCGGTGATCGAACGCCTCGCGGTGGATCTTGCGCGGGTGGCCCCGGAGATCATCGCGTCGCCAAAAACGTCGCTCTATCGCATCTACCGGGACACGCGCTTCAGCGAGGACAAGTCGCCGATCAAGACCCACACTTCAGCGTCGTTCCGCTGGCGCGGGCTGCCGAAAGGGGGCGGAGCCGGCCTGTATCTCGAGGTGCATCCCGCCTGGGTGTGGATGGGCGGCGGCTTCTACGCGCCCGAGTCGCCGCAGCTGGTACGGATCCGCGAGCACCTCTCGACGACCTACCCGGAGATCCACCGGATCGTTCGCGCGCCTGGGTTCAGGCGTGAGGTGGGTTCACTCGAAGGTGAGAAACTCACGCGGCTGCCGCGCGGGTTTGCCAACGAGGATCCGGCCTCCGAGTACCTGAAGTACAAGCAGTACCTGGCCGGACAGGAGTTCCCCCCCGGGTTCGCCGCGGACGCCGGGTTCTACCCGGCGCTGCTCCGGACGTTCAAGGCGATCCTGCCGCTCGTGCGGTTCCTCAACGAGCCTCTCGAGGATCAGGCCACCTTCGAGCCATCCCCTCGGCGGTGACCAGAGCGGCAGCGACGTACTCCCGAAGGGACTACTCGTCCCCGGCTCAGGCCCCCTACGACGAGGACAGCCGTGCGCCGCTCGTCAGGACGCTCCCGCGTCAGGGCGACCGGCGGCCCAGCTCGTCCTCCATGTACCGGCGCACGATCGTCTCGAAGTTCTCGTCCCCCGGAAACCCCAGCGCCCGCGCCCGCGAATCGTCCCAGGCGCCCGGCCAGCTCCCGACAATCCGCTCGATGCGCGGATCCCGCACCCACCGGACGCGGCGCGCGACGACGTCGCCGGCGACCTGCTCGAGGGAGGCGACCATCTCGCCGGCGGTCACCGAGATGCCGGGCACGTTCACCATCCGGCTCGCGCCAAGCGCCGCAGCGGCCAGGTCGTGCCCGGCGATCAGGCAGTCGATCGCCCGGGACGGCGACAGCAGCCACAATCTCGTGGCTGGATCCACCGGGCACACCGCCTCCTCGCCGTTCAACGGCTCGCGGATGATGCCGCTCGCAAAGGAGGAGGCAGCGGCGTTCGGGCGTCCCGGACGCACGCTGATGGTGGGCAGCCTGAGGACCCGTCCGTCGATGAAGCCCTTGCGCGTGCAGTCCTGGATCAGCAGTTCGGCAATCGCTTTCTGCGTGCCGTAGGACGATTGCGGGTTGATCGCCGTGCGGTCCGTGACCACGTCGGGCAGCTCCCCGCCGTAGACAGCGACGGAGCTCGTGAAGACGACACGCACCCCAGGGGCGGCGGTGCGGCAGCGATCGAGGAGCAGGCGGGTCGCATCCAGATTGATCCGCATCCCGAGATCGAAGTCGGCCTCGGCCATGCCGCTGACCACGGCGGCCAGGTGAAAGACTGAAGTGGTCTCGGCGTCGATCGCGCGCCAGAGCAGAGCCGGGTCGGTCATGTCCCCGACGATGGGTGTGACGCGCGGGTCAGCGGGATCGGGGGGCGGTACGATGTCCACGAGCACGATCCGGCGAATCGGCGTGGCACGTCCGGCAGGGCCCTGAAGCGTGCCGCGCTCGAGCAGCTTCGCGGCGAGTCGGCGGCCGAGGAACCCCGCGCCGCCGGTGATCACGACGGTCATCCGCGCGGTGCCGCCCGGAATGCGGCGAGCCAGCCGAGCCCGTCCTCGGTGCGGGCCCGCGGGCGGTACTCGCAGCCGACCCAGCCCTCGTATCCCATCTCGTCGACAACCTTCAGCACGTATTGGTAGTCGAGCTCGCCTTCGTCCGGCTCGTGCCGGGCCGGGACGCTTGCGAGCTGGAGATGCCCGATCCCGCCGAAATACTGCCGGAAGGTGGTGGTGATGTCTCCCTCCACGATCTGCGCGTGGTAAAAGTCCATCTGCACCTTCAGATTAGGTGCGCCGATCTCGTCACGAATCGCGTGTGCCTCCGCCTGGGTGTTCAGGAAAAAGCCGGGAATGTCGCGCGGATTGATCGGCTCGATCAGCAGCGTGCGTCCATGCGTCGAGAGCTCCGCCGCCGCGAACGCCAGGTTCCGCAGGTAGGTGTCCCGATAGAGCGCGCGGTCGGCGCCGGCCGGGACGATGCCCGCCATGGCATGGAGCCGCGGCGTCCCGAGCACCTCCGCGTATTCCAGCGCGCGGGCCACGCCCTCGCGGAATTCGGCTTCGCGCCCCGGCAGCGATGCCAACCCGCGCTCGCCCGCATTCCAGTTTCCCGGAGGCAGGTTGAACGCCACGTTCTCGAGCGCGTGGTCTTCGAGCCAGCATGCCACCTGTGCGGGAGCGTGGTCGTACGGGAACAGGAACTCGACGCCGGTAAATCCCGCGCGCGCGGCCGCGGCAAATCGACCCGAGAACGCAAGCTCGGTGAACATCATCGTGAGGTTGGCGGCAAACTTGGGCATTGGTTTTTCCGAGATCGCGTGGCTGCCGTGTCCCGTGCCGGGTTTCACGAGCGTTGGTGGCGGCCTGGCTTCGGCCCGAAGACCGGGCTCCTGATACCCGTCCTACTTCCCGGCGTCCAATGCGCGCAGGCGCTGCCGGAACGACTCTCTCCAGCTCTCCGGCAGGCCCGGGTGATCGACGACCCGTTCGAGAAGCGCGCGATTGCCCGCATCGCGGCTGTAGAGAGCGAACACGTCCGCGATGCTGACGCCACGGCTGTCCCGCGACAGGCGTTCGATCGCATCGCCGCGGCCGACCACCCCTTCGCGAACGACCGCGACATAGTATCCGCTCCGGCCGCTGCGCAGAAAGCGCTTGACCATGTCGTCCCTGCCGAAGCGGATGCCCAGCTTGAAGCACGGCATGCGCGGCTGCGTGACCACCAGTTCGGCCGTGCCGACCTTGAAGCGGTCGCCGATGGCGACGTCGTCCTCGAGCAGCCCCTCGGTCGTGAAGTTCTCCCCGAAGGCGCCGAGCGGAAACTCGATCTCGGGAAGCTCCCGCGCCCACCGGGCGTAGTGCTCAACCGGATACAGGTAGACCGCCTTGTGCGGGCCGCCGTGCACCGACAGGTCCGACTGCTGGTCCCCTTCGAGGTTGAGCCGGCGGAGCGGGACCCGTCCTTCGACCGGGTCCTTCCAGATCGACGTCTGCACCGGCCGCCCGTGCCAGTCGACGGCGCGCGGCCCTCCGACATTCACCGAGATCAGTTTCACGTGACCGTCCGTCAGCTCGCGTAGAGCGTCAGTCCACCATCCACGCGCAGCACCTGGCCGTGAATGAACCGCGCCGCCGGCGAACACAGGAAGGCGACCGCGTTGGCCTGGTCGCGGGGCGCCCCGTAGCGGTCGAGCGTGCCCTCCTCGACCAGCATCGCCGGATCGATTGGCCTCGTGCTCCGGAACCGGGCGGTAGCGGTGGCCCCCGGGCTCACGCAGTTCACGCGGACGTTGCGCGAGCGCGTCTCGTAGGCGAGGCAGCGCGTGTAGTGAACGATCGCCGCCTTGATCGTGGAGTACGCCACTTCGGGCGAGGTGCCGAAGTGTCCGGCGGCGGACGCGATGTTGACCACCGCACCGGCGCCGCGCGCGAGCATGCCGGGCACGACCGCCTGGCACATCAGCATCGTGCCGATCAGATTGCGATCGAGGAGGGCCCGGATGTCCTCGATCTTGATCCCCATCGCCGTGTTCGGGTTCGGCTTGCCCCCTTTGGCCCCGATGTCTCCGCCGGCTGCGTTCACGAGGATCGTGATTGGGCCGAGCGCCGACTCGACCTCGCGGGCCATCGCCGTCACGCGGGCCTGCTCGGCGATGTCTCCGACCACCGCGTGCGTCCGCACGCCGTAGCGGTCGAGATCGGCGAGCGACGCGGCGACATTCGGAAACTCGCCGTACTCGATCGGCGACGTCTCGGACTGGTCATGGAGCGCGACGTCGGCGCCAAGCTCCGCCAGCCGTGCCGCCATCGCGTGTCCCAGGCCGCGTCCCGAGCCGGTCACGAGCGCAACCTGTCCCTTCAATGACAACTCTTTATCGTCCACGCCTCATGCCTCGTGTTTCCTTGGAGTGAATGCGGATCGTTGCACACATCAAGGTGTAACCTCCGGCCACAGCCGGACGCCGCGAGGGCCGGTGCGGACGCCAGTGGGAGTCTACCGCCGCGCCACACCTGCCGCCACAGGCGGTCACAACCATCCTACCGCTCGCAGGTACTGCGCGCTGCGGCGAATCTGATCCATCTCGTACGCGACGAGATCGGGGCCCGCCGCGTCCCGTTCCCACGGCGTGCGGCAGTCGGCGTCCTCCTCCAGCCGCCGCTGCCGGAGGCGGCCGATCGCGGTCGCGAACTCTCCCGCCTCTCGCGGCGGATATCCGGCCCACCAGTCCGGCGCAAAGGCACGGATGTGCCGCGACTCGAGCGCGCCGGGCTCGATCGACGCGGTCACCTCCTGCGCAAGCTCACTGGCGATCTCCTTTAGCGGGACGCTGCCGTCGCCAATCGCGCAGCGGATCAGCCGATACCCTTCGCCGGTAAACTGCGCGACGTAGTCCTTCAGGTGCACGTGACGGATCCGGTGCGCGGCACGCCGGGTGAACGCGACCGGGTCCTCCCCGACGGCGAAGGGATTGCCGGTGTCGAGGACCACACCGACGTTGTCCCCTGCCTCCTCCGCGATCGCCACCAGCTCCTCGCTGCCAAGATCCTGATGGTTCTCGATCGCGAGCGTCACGCCGGCATCCGCGGCCCTCGGCGCGTCGCGCGCGAGAATCGCGCGTGCGTGCGTCGTCATCGCCGGCCACTGCGCGCCCCAGGCGGCGCGTGCGCCTTCGATCACCGGGGTCAGGTGCAGACGCAGGACCGGGGCGCGCAGGGCACGCGCGCAGCGAATGCCGTCAGCCAGCGATTCGCCCGGCTGCTGCGCCAGCCAGAAGCTGCAGGTCGGCGTCAGTCCGAACTCGGCCAGCTGCCCGCCGAGCGCCGCGAGCTCGCTGTCCCGCATCGGCGTCAGCCAGCGATGGTCCAGTTCGACATGCCGGACGCCGATCTCCCTGGCGATCGCGATGAAGCCGGCCAGTCCCACCGGCTGCGGATTGGCGCGCGGCGTGCCGGCGCCCTGCAGACCGACAGTGTAGGTGAGGCCGTATGGGTTCAGTCCGATTCGGAACATGGCGGGTCAGTGAGCGTCGGGAGAAGAATACTTCAGGGGAACCCCGCGGTCGGGATCCGGGGTCCGGGATCCGGGGTCCGGGATCCGGGATCCGGGATCCGGGCCGTGGGCCTTCAGCCTTCAGCCTTAAGCCCTCAGCCATAAGCCTTGCGTTACCCCGGACCCGGAGCGCCCCGTCAGTCCCGGCGGAGCACGATGATGGGTCGTTGGTGATCTGCTCCTGCCCCGAACCGTCCGGCTTCATGCGCCAGATTTGCATGCCGCCGGTGCGCTCGGAGTTGAAATAGATGTACTCCCCGTCGGGCGAGAACTCGGGCCCGTCGTCTTTTCCTCCGGTGGACGTCAGGCGCGTCTCGGCGCTGCCGTCAACCGACATCGTATCGACGTCCATACTTCTCCGTCAGCCGTGGTGGCCTGCTCACCATATTCGTCGTCCTGGATCGTTCGGTTGGCCGGCGCCCGAGGGAGCCGGGAGTGTTAACATGCAACGCCTTCGACCCGCATCTTGACTCCGTCCGATTAGTAAAGAACCACCTCTGTGCGGCGCACCATGATGCGCCGCGGCGGGTTCTCGGGCGGACCCGGTGCCCTTGATTCCAAGCTGATTCGTTGATACACAAACAGCACCTATGAAGCACAGAATCCGTCCGACCGCGTCCCCACGCCTGTGGCTCCTCCTTGGCGGCCTCGTCAGCGCCGCCAGCCTGACGCTCTTCGGGCAGGCGCGCGTCCCTCCCCCGGGACCCGCCACGCAAGCGGACCTCGCGCCGAAGCCGCCGATCACCGCGAAGACCGGCGAGGAGCAGGCGAAGACATTCGTGCTGCCTCCGGGCTATCGCATGGAGCTGGTCCTGTCCGATCCGGACGTGGACACGCCCGCGGTGATCGAGTTCGACGGCAACGGGCGGATGTACGTCGCCGAGTTCGTCACCTACATGCCCGACGTCGAAGGGACCGGCCAGCGTGAGCCGCTCAGCCGGATCAGCCGCTGGGAAGACACCAACGCCGACGGCAAGTACGACAAGCACACGGTCTTCGTGGACAAGCTGATCCTGCCGCGCATGATCCTGCCGCTCGACAACGGCAGCATCCTCACCAACGAGACCGACTCGGACGACGTCGTCAAGTGGACCGACACCAACGGCGACGGCGTCGCCGACAAGCGCGAAGTGTTCTACACCGGCGTCGGCATCGGCCGCGACGGCAACCTGGAGCACGAGCAGAGCGGCTTCGTCTGGGGGCTGGACAACTGGATCTACAGCACCTACAACGCCTTCCGCTTCCGCTGGACGCCGACCGGGATCGTGCGGGAGCCGACCGGTCCGAACAACGGCCAGTGGGGGCTCACCCAGGACGACGACGGGAAGATGTGGTTCGTCTGCGCCGGGTGCGAGCGCGGGCCGCTGAATTTTCAGGTCCCGATCCACTACGGCGCGTTCCGCATCCCCGACGAGTACGAGCCGAACTTCGACATCGCCTGGCCGATCGCCGGCGTCGGCGACATGCAGGGGGGCATGTTCCGCGTGCGCATGCCGATCGGGACGGTCAACCATATGACCGCCACCGCGGGCCCTGATATCGTCCGCGGCCACCGGATGCCGGAGGACTTGCGCGGGGACCTGCTCTACGCCGAGCCGGTCGGCCGGTTGATCCGCCGCGCGAAGATCGTCAAGACCGAAGGACTGACGCAGCTGCGCAATGCCTACCCGAACTCCGAGTTCATCCTCAGCAGCGACCCCCTCTTCCGTCCGGTCAACATCAAGACCGCGCCGGACGGCACGGTCTATATCGCCGACTTCTATCGCGGCATCATCCAGGAGGGTGAGTGGACCCGGGCGGGCTCGTACCTGCGGCTGAAGATTCAGCAGTACCAGCTCGAGAAGGTGATCCATCACGGCCGCATCTGGCGGCTGCGGTTCGACGGCACGCCGGAGTTCCCCGGCACTCCGGCAGGACCGGCGGCGGTCGCGATTCCCGGACAGCCTGCCGTACCCGGCATCGCGCCGGACCTGACGCAGCCGCGCATGCTCGATGAGCCGCCCGCGACGCTGGTGACGCACCTCTCGCATGCGAACGGCTGGTGGCGCGACACCGCGCAGCGGCTGCTCGTGCTGAAGCAGGACAAGTCCGTGGTGCCGGCGCTCCAGACGATGGCGCGCTCGTCCGACAACCTGCTCGGGCGCTTTCACGCGATGTGGACACTCGAGGGTCTTGGCGCGCTCGATGCCGCGCTCGTCCGCGAGCAGCTGAAGGATCCCGATCCCCGGATGCGGGTACAGGCGCTGCGGGCCAGCGAGACGCTGTACAAACACGGCGACAAATCGCTGG
>JBDTSX010000125.1:0-9882 GCA_039930925.1 Acidobacteriota bacterium
GGTGCGATCTTGGCCGGTTCCGCGGCTGGAGCGGCACTCGACTGGGCCGGGGTCGCCGCGGCCTGCGACGTTTCTCCGCCGGGCGATGTACGGCCGTTGCCGCCGGTCGCCGCCTGCTCGACGTCGCGGCGCATGACGCGCCCCGCGTCTCCCGTACCGCGGACGCGGCTCAAATCGACTTCGCGATCTTCGGCGGCATTGCGGGCCGTGGGCGTCGCCCGAGTCTTCTCGGCTGCGGGCTTGGCGTCAGGCTGTGCCGCCGCCGGCAGATCGGTCGTGGGCGTGGCCGGCGCCGGGGAGTTGGACTCCACCGCGTCCTCGATCACGCCGAGCACCTCGCCGACCTTCACGTCATCGCCGTCCTTCCGATCGATCCGCTTCAGCACGCCGGCCTGCGATGCGGCGACCTCCAGATCGATCTTGTCGGTCTCGAGCTCGACGAGCGGATCACCAACCGCGACGGTGTCCCCTTCCTGGCGCAGCCACTTGGCCACGCGGGCATCCACGATCGATTCCCCGACTTCGGGCACGACGATGTTCGACGGCATAAGAAGACTCTCTGGATTGTCTGACGTGTCCGATTGTGGCCGGACGTGAAGGTCCGTGGCACTGCGGATCCCGGGAACCGGATCCCGGAAGCGAAGGCTGCCCCGTCAACCCGTGCTGCCGGTCAATTGCGTGTCCCGGCGAGCCTTCCTGGCGACCGCCGCGCCGCTCTGCGGCTGCGCCGCATCGCCGAACGCGCGATTGACGAGCGCCAGCTGGTTGAGCGCGTGACGCGGCGCGGAGCCTTCCGCCGGGCTGGCGCTGCGCGGCCGGGCGACGCACCGCACCGGTTTTCCGTTAGCGACCTCGGTCAGGTGCGGCCTGATGAACTCCCAGGCACCCATATTCTCCGGCTCTTCCTGCACCCACACGACGGAATCGGCCTGGGGGTATGCGTCAAGCATCGCGCGCAGGTCCCGCATCGGCACGGGGTAGAGCTGTTCCAGGCGGCAGATCGCGACGTCGGGGCGCGCGGGGCGGTGTTCGCTCGCGATCAGGTCGGCATAGACCTTTCCCGAGCAGACGAGCACGCGACGAATGTCGGCGGAGCGGCCGAGCGCGTCTTCATCCGGAAGGACCATCCTGAAGCGTCCCTCGGCGAGCTCGCGCGGCGACGACGCCACCGTGGCGTGACGCAGCAGGCTCTTTGGCGTCAGCACGATGAGCGGCAGCGGATCGGTCAGCAGCAGGGCGGCCTGCCGCCTCAGGAGGTGGAAAAACTGCGCCGCGGTGGTGCAGTTGGCGATCCGCATGTTGATGTCGGCGGCGAGCTGCAGGAACCGCTCGGGACGGGCGCTCGCGTGATCCGGACCTTGCCCCTCGAGGCCGTGCGGCAGCAGCAGCACGAGCGACGGCCTCAGCCCCCACTTGCTCCGCGACGACACGAGGAACTCGTCGATCATCGTCTGCGCGCCGTTGATGAAATCGCCGTATTGCGCTTCCCAGATCACCAGGCGCCCCGGCTCCTGGATGTTGTAGCCGTACTCGAAGCCGACGAGTGCGTTCTCGGTGAGTGGGCTGTTGTGAATCTCGAAGGCCGCTTTGGCCTGCGGCAGCGCCTGGAGCGGGATGTGGAGCGAACCGGTGTTGGCGTCGTGGAACACCGCATGCCGGTGGCTGAAGGTGCCCCGCTCGACGTCTTCGCCGGTGAGCCGGATGCTGGTGCCGTCCTCGAGAATCGAGGCATACGCGAGCTCCTCGGCGGCGGCCCAGTCCACGGTCCGCTCGTCGAGCGCGTCGAACATCTGGTGCCGCTTCTCGCGCACCCGTTCGAGCTTGCGGTGGATGGTGAACGCGTCGGGTGTGCGTAGCAGCGCCTGATTGAGCGCGCGCAGCCGCTCGATCTCGACCGCCGTGGTCACCTTCGCCGCCGCGCCCGGCGGCGCCGGCTCCGGCTGCGGCTCGATGAAGTCGTGCTCCGGCTGCAGCGCGTCCAGGGCGTTCTGCAGCTCCGAGGCGTACTTGCGATTCAGCTCGTCCGGGTGGCCAGGCTCGATCACGCTCTGCTCGACCAGCGTGCGCGCCCAGATCTCGCGGACGGTCGGGTGGGCCGCGATCTTCTGGTACATGACCGGCTGGGTGAACGCCGGCTCGTCCCCCTCGTTGTGTCCGTAACGCCGGTAGCCAATGAGGTCGATCAGGAAGTCGCGCTGGAAGCGCTCCCGGTACGCGATCGCCAGCCGCGCCGCCTCGATGCACGCCTCCGGGTCATCCGCGTTGACGTGGACGATCGGGATCTTGAACCCGCGCGCCAGGCCGCTCGCGTACGACGTGCTGTATTGATCCTCGGGACCGGTCGTGAATCCAAGCTGGTTGTTGACGATGATGTGGATCGTGCCGCCGGTCTGATACCCGGGCAGCCGGCCGAGGTTGAGCGTCTCGGCGACCACCCCCTGGCCGGGGAACGCCGCATCGCCATGCAGCAGGACCGGGACGCTGCGGGTCGGATCGAAGACCGGCGCTCCGGGCGAGTCCACGACCGTGCCCGCCGCCCGGGCCATGCCCTCGACCACCGGATCGATCGCTTCCAGGTGGCTCGGGTTGGGCGGCATCGAGACGACCACGTCCATCTCGGGTCCGCCCTTCAGCGCCCGCCGCGCGCCGGCGTGATATTTGACGTCGCCGGTCCAGGCCATGTCGGTGAAGCCGCGCGACGAGACCGGCTCCTTGAACTCCGCGAGAATCTGCGCGTACGGCTTGTTCAGCACGTGCGCCATCACGTTGAGGCGGCCGCGGTGCGCCATCCCGATCAGGATGTGGCGGATGCCGGACTCGGCGGCGTCGCCAATGACCTCGTCGAGCATCGGCACCAGCATGTCGGTTCCCTCGATCGAGAACCGCGTCTTGCCCGGGAAGACCCGGTGCAGGAAGCGTTCGAACGCCTCCACCTGCGTCAGCCGGTCGAGCAGCGCGCCGAGATTGATCGGGTCAGCGGGGGCGCGGAAGCGGCGTCCCTCGACCGCCGCGCGAAGCCAGTGCCGCTCATCCGGCACAAATACGTGCGAAATGTCGTACCCACTCGTGGCGCAGTAGATGCGCCGGAACGCCTCGACCACTTCGAGCATGTTCGACGCGCCGGCGGCCAGCGGCGAGGACGTCAGGTTCGGGGGGAGACGGCGGAGATCGTCGCTGGTGACGTTGTGGGTCTCCGGCAGCAGCGACGGATCGCCCACAGGTGCCCGGCCGGCGAGCGGATCGAGCTGTGCGGCCAGGTGACCATACCGGCGAATCGCCTGGACCAGGTTCACGGCGCCCACCACCTTTTGGTACGGGACGTCGGCGACGTCGGCCGAGCGCTCCGCCGGCGGGTGCCAGCGCTCGAAGACTGCGCGCGTTTCGGGGTCGACGGAGGCTGGATCCTGCCTGTATTTTTCGTACAGCTCGAGGACGTAACCGCGATTGAGCCCGGTGAACTCCTGCCACCCAGACATAACCCTACAATCCTAACCCGTAATCACCCGTCTCCCCCAGCACGCGTCAATGCCGTCAGTCCGGCCGGCTGCCCCGCACTCTGGGCGCCATGGGCGGGCGATTTTTCAAGGCGTCATCTTCCGCCTGAAGGCGGAAGCCACAGGGGTTCATTTTGGGCGGTATCACCTGTGTGGCTTCCGCCTTCAGGCGGAAGAACAAGCAGAGCCAGAACACGAGTGATCTGCTCTGCCTTCACTGAAGGTCGACTCAGCCCCGCCGCTGCCCGGCGCCGCGGCTGCGGAGGCCCAGAGCCGCCCACGGCGTGCGGTCGAACCGAACTGGCGGTCTCGTCATCCGCACCTCGTCGACGCGGCCGAGCATGACGTTCCGGCCAAGCGCCGTCAGGTTGAGCGTTCGATACTGATCGGCCGACGAGGTCACGAGGCCGGCTTCGCAGGCCGCGTCGATCCAGTCACCGATCGCGCGGGCATCGTGGTCGCGCAGCAAACCGGTTGTCGACAGCGTCGTCAGCGCTTCGGGCAGGTCATCCACGTCCCCCAGCAGCATCGCCGCGATCCGGTGACGGCCATGGCGCTCGCCCGCCCTGGCGATACCGGACAGGATTTTCCTGATCAGAAGCCGGTCGGCGGCGTCGAGCGAGGGGCGCCGATCGCAGTTGCTGCACGACCCGCAGGCTCCTCGCGCCGCCGGATCCCCGAAGTATCTCAGGATCAATCCCCTCAAACAGCCCGCGGCCGACGCATACGCGATGATCCGCTGCAGCTTCTGATGGTCCAGTTGCCTGCGGCGTTCCAACTCCTCTGCAGAGACCGTGGCGTTGGCGCGATGGGCTACGCTCTCGCGGCCGTGATCGATCAAATAGGTGCGCGTCCCGACGTCGGCGTAGTCCCAGAGCAGCGTCGCCACCGCCGGACGGCCGTCGCGGCCGCCGCGGCCGATTTCCTGGTAGTACGCTTCGAGCGAGCCCGGGATGTTGACGTGGATCACCGCTTCGACATCGGGCCGGTCGATGCCCATGCCGAACGCATTGGTCGCGCAGACTACGCGCAACTCTCCCGCTGCGAAGCCATCCTGCACCCGGGTGCGTTCGGCATCGGGGAGGCCGGCGTGATACGCCGCCGCGGCGACACCGGATTCCCGGAGGACCGCCGCGGCGCCTTCCGCGCTGCGCCGCGTCGCGGCGTACACCAGCGCCCGCCGCTGTCCCACCAGACCCGGCAGCAGCTGATGCTTCTCGGCGTCGCCGGCAACCGTCCGGACGCGGAGCTCGATGTTGGGGCGATCGAAACCCGACACATGCACGCGTGGCTGCTCGAGGCCAAGGAGCGCGATGATGTCGTCCCGGACCTCGGGGGTGGCCGTGGCGGTGAACGCCGCGAGCGGCGGCCGGCACGGCGCACCGTCAGGCCGGCGGCACGCGTCGGCGGCGCTTCGCAGACGCCGGTAGTCGGGCCGGAAGTCGTGGCCCCATTCGGACACGCAGTGCGCCTCGTCCACGACGAATCGCGAAACCGCCAGCTCGCGCAGGATGCGAAGGAACCGATCGGATGCGAACCGCTCCGGCGCGACGTACAGGAGCCTGAGATCGCCCCGCCGCGCGGCCGCGATGGTGTCGTCTCGGGTCGGCGCCGGGATCAGCGAGTGCAGGGCGGCGGCGCGAATGCCGCGACGGTTCAGCTCGTCCACCTGATCCTTCATCAGCGCGATCAGCGGCGAGACCACCAGCGTGATGCCGGGCAGCAGCACCGCCGGCAGCTGGAAGCCGAGCGACTTGCCCGACCCGGTCGGCATCACCGCCAGGACGTCGTGCCCGTCCATCACCGCGCGAACGAGCTCCTCCTGCCCCGCCCGAAAGGACGAGTGGCCGAACACGCGGTGGAGCGAGGCGAGGAGATCGACCATCGGGCACCGGACGCGATCGAAGGCGTAACAGACCCGAGTGGCTCGCGCGCGATCGCGCCGTTGCAGGAAGGTGGGGGCCTGCAGACGACGATGCCAGCAGCCGGCCACGGAGTCAAGGGCCACCTGTTGGGCTTCTTCGCTTCTTGAAAAAGAACCCTGCTCCTGCCTCCTGTGCAAGACAAGCAGCTGTCGCTCTGAGAAAACACGCTACTCCGAGAGCGGCTGCGGCGCCGCCGGAGGAGCGGTGACCACCTTCGTGAACTGGCCGCGCTGGAGCAGCTCGCGGCCTTTTCCGCCGCGGCCGGTGACGTCGTACTTGGTCGTGCTGATCGTCTGCTCGGCGCCGCGGCTGGTTTCGACGATCATCAAGTCGCGATCGCCCGTCGACGCAATGAAGCCGAGGACACGATCGCTCTCGGACGAGAGTTTGATCAGGATCACGCCGCGTCCCGGGCCGGAGAGGAAATTGACCTCGTCCGCCTTGCAGAGCATCGCGTGCGCCTCGCGCGTCGCGGCGATCAGGATCTCGTCGCCGGTGATCCGGGCGACGCCGACGAACTCCGCGCCATCGGCCGCTCGCGCGTATCGGCGGCCTGACCGCGTGCTCGGCTCGACCAACGGCTCGAGGCTGAACCGCAGGCTGTAACCGTCGCTCGACACCGCGACCGCATGCACCGGCGGCACGTCCCCCTCCTTGCGCGGCGCGATCTGTCCCGCCACGCGCGGGTCGAGGCTGAACGCCGCGACGATCCGCTCCCCGTCCCTGAGCTTGAAGAAGCGCTGGATCGGCTCGCCGTACCCGGTTGACGCCGGGACGTCGATGATGCGCGACGTATACGCCACGCCGAAGTTGCTCAAGAACACGACCGACGACCGGGTGCTGCCGGGCAGCACCGCCATCACCTCGTCTCCCTCGCGCACCCGGGTGGAGGCGACCTCCTTCACTTCCTTCTGACGCTTCACCCAGCCGTCACGCGACACCACCACCACGTTGTCTTCTTCGACAATGAAGTCCTCCGCCGAGTACTCGGCTTCTCCTTCATCGCTCGAAATGCTGGTGCGCCGCGGGTCACCGTACTTTTTCTGAATCTCCTCGAGCTCGACGCGGACGATGTCCCAGCGGCTCTGTTCGTCCTTGAGGAGCGTGGTGATCTGCCGCGAGCGGCGGCGCTTCTCCTCCAGCTCCTTGCGGATCACCAGGATCTCGAGCCGCGCCAGGCGGTAGATTTTCAGCTCCAGGATCGCGTCGGTCTGATCCGCGTCGAGCTGGAACCGCGCGATGATCTGCTGCGCGGCGTCCGCCTTGCCCTCCGACTTGCGCACGATCCGCAGAATCTCGTCGAGCGCGTCGAAGACCTTCTCGAATCCTTCGAGGATGTGGACCCGCTTGCGCAGCGCCTCCAGCTCGTGCTCGAGACGCTTGGTGACCACGTCCAGCCTGAAGTGCAGGAAGTGCCAGAGGATGGCGTGCAGGTCCAGCCGCTCAGGCCGGCCGACCTCCGGGTTCTCGGTCGGGATCAGACAGGTGAGATTGACAATGAAGCTGGTTTGCAGCGGCGTGTGCTTGAACAGATACGCCATCACCATCTTCTCGTCGGCGTCTTTCTTCAGCTCCAGCGCAATCCGCACATCGTCGGTCGACAGATCCTTGACGTCGACGAGCGGCGGCAGCTTGCGGCTGAGGGCCACGTCGGCGATGCGCTCGACCAGCGTGGACTTGTTCACCGTGTAGGGCACGCTGGTGATGTAGATCGTCTTGCCCGCGCGCGTGACCGGACCTTCTTCCCAGGTGGCGCGCAGGCGAATCGCGCCGGAGCCGGTCCGGTAGATTTCCTTCAACTCGTCGGGAGAATTCAGCATCTGGCCGCCGGTAGGGAAATCGGGGCCTTTGACGTAGCGGCACAGCTGCACGCTGGTCAGGTCGGCGTTGCCGAGGAGCTTGATCAGCGCGGTGCAGACATCGCCGATATTGTGCGGGGGAATGTTGGTCGCCATGCCGACCGCAATCCCGGTCGCGCCGTTGATCAGCAGGTTCGGGATCCGCGACGGGAGTACGACCGGCTCGGTGCGGGTCCCGTCGTAATTCGGCCGGAACGGCACCGTCGCCTGATCGATCTCGAGCAGGATCTCGTCGCTGAGGCGCGCCAGCCGGCACTCGGTATACCGCATCGCCGCGGCACTGTCGCCGTCGAGCGAGCCGAAGTTGCCGGAGCCGTCGATGAGCGGGTAGCGCAGCGAGAACGACTGCGCCATCCGGACCAGCGTCTCGTACAGCGCCGAGTCGCCGTGCGGATGGTAGTTGCCCATCACGTCGCCGACGACCTTGGCGCACTTGCGGTGCTTGACGTCGGCGGTCAGGTTCTGCTGCCACATCGTGTAGAGGATGCGCCGCTGGACCGGCTTGAGCCCGTCGCGGACGTCGGGGAGCGCGCGTGAGGTGATGACCGAGAGGGCGTAATTCAGGTAGCGCGACTGCGCCGCCTCGTGCAGTTCCACCGCCTCGGGCTCGGTCGGCCCGCCCGGCGGCCGCCCGCGCGTCTCGATCATGCCGCCGTCGCCGTCCGCCGCATCGAACAGCGACCCGGTCTCTGTCTTCCCGCGTTTTGGCAAGTGAGGCTCCTCAGAGAACAGGATAGTGGGAAATCGGTTTTAGGTTTTAGGTTTTAGGTTTTAGAGTTTTAGGGTTTTAGGGTGGTTCCGGTTTGGTTTGGTTTGGTTGGTTTGGTTTTTGAGTCGGGTTCGGTTCACGTTCGGTTCGGGTTCGGGTCTGGTTCAGGGAACGCGAACTCAAACCCAAACCACCTTAAAACCCAAAACCCTAAAACCCTAAAACTGATCTCCCACTATGCCCTCCGACTATCTTCACCTTGATGTCTTCACCAGCCGCCCCTTCGAGGGGAATCAACTGGCCGTGTTCCCTCGGCCGGAGGGCTTGACCGCGGCGGCGATGCAGGCGATCACGCAGGAGATGAACTTCTCGGAATGCACGTTCATCTTCCCGCCGGAGGCCACGGGTGACGTGCGGATGCGCATCTTCACTCCGCATGAAGAACTCCCGATGGCCGGGCATCCGACCATCGGCAGCACGTTCGCGCTGGCGGCGGAGGGGTGGATCGCGCCGGGACGGCAGGATTTCGTCTTCGAGCTCGGTGTCGGGCCGATTCCGGTGTCACTCGAATGGCGCGGCGACGAGCTGTTCTTCGTGTGGATGACACAACTGCTCCCCATCTTCGGCGGGACGATTGGCGATCGCGCCGCGCTCGCGAGCGCGGCAGGTCTGCGGGACGACGACCTGTTCCCGGATCTTCCCGCGCAATCGGTGTCGTGCGGAATCCCCTATCTTGTGGTCCCGCTGACCACCCGGGCGGCGGTCGACCGCGTCGTCATCGACCGCGGGGCCCTGGGGCGTTGCTTCCGGGACGCCGGATTGGAGGAGCTGCCGGTGTTTCTCTTCACGACCGACGCGGCCGGCCCAACGCGGGAGCCGATCGCGCGCGCAGTGTTCGAGTCGGTCCTGGCCGACGCGGCGGCGAATCAGACCGAAACGGTCTACAGCCGGATGCTGGCGCCAGGCTTCGGGGTGGCCGAAGATCCCGCCACCGGCAGCGCCAGCGGGCCGCTGGGCTGTTACCTGCATCGCCATCAGGTGGTGTCGGCGGACCAGGCGCGCTCGATGCTGAGCCTGCAGGGGGTGGCCATGGGGCGCCCCAGCCGTATTCACATCTCGATCGACAGCCGGGGCGGCGCGATCACCCGGGTCCGGGTAGGAGGGCAGGCGGTGATGGTGGGAAAAGGCGTTCTAAACGTCTGACGACGCGCAATCGCGATCGACACGCGCGAGACTGTCGATCGAACTCGCCACCCCGTGGCAGTCGTACCGATCCCGTCGTGTCGTCCGGATGACGTCACCGCCGCCCATGGTGCGCCGCATCCCCCCGATGACCGTGCTTGTCCGGCGACCAATTCGCCTCCTTTGTCTTGCCGACGACCCAGGTCGTCATTGCCCGCTGATCCTGCACCACGGTGGTCTTGATGGGATCAAACAGCTCCCCCCCGAGGCGGGCGGTGATCTGAAGCAGCGTGGACTCGTCCACGAGATAGCGCTCGCTGCCGTCCGGCAGGAGGAAGCGGCGCCCGCCGACCGGCCGCACGCGATCGGCAATGCCGATCGTCGAGGCGAGCCGCGCGAACAGGAGGCCGCCCGGCGCGAGCACACGCCACAGGCTCGCGATCATCGCGTCGAACTGGGCCTCGTCTGCCGCAAAGTGGAGAACGGCGCTCGCGATCACGAGATCCGCGCAGCCGTCGGGAACACTCATCGCCTCGATCGGCTCGACCAGGAAATTGCGGGCCGGCAGGTGCGGCGCCAGGCGCGCGGCCAGCGCGCGGACCGACTCGATCGCGCCACGGTCGGCGTCGATGCCGGAGACGTCGAATCCATTCCTGAGCAGGTAGACGAGGTTGCGGCCGCCACCGCATCCCGCATCGACGATCCGCATGCCC
>JBDTSX010000126.1:0-9856 GCA_039930925.1 Acidobacteriota bacterium
CGCTGGTGCTGTTCACCGGCGACAAGCGGAAAATGGGGGCGCTCGTCGCGCCGCTGTGGATGCGCGCCCTGGCCTGGCCGGTCGCCGTCGTAATCGCGGGGCTGAACGCGTGGCTCCTGTGGCAGATGCTCTTCGGATGAAGCGCCATGTACAACCACATTCTCGTCGCCATTGAACACTCCAGCTCCGACGAGGCGGTGCTGTCGCACATCGAGTCGCTGGCGCGGCTGACCGGCGCGCGGCTGCTGCTGGTGCACGTGGCCGACGGCTGGGCGGCGCGGCACTTCGACGACCTGAAGCTGCGCGAGTCGGACGAAATCCGCGACGACCGCGCGTACCTGGGGCGGCTCTGCGACGACCTGGTGCAGCGCGGCTTCCAGACCCGCGCCCGCCTGGCGATGGGAGACCCCGCGACCGAACTGGTCAAGGTGGCGGCGGAAGAAGCGGTGGATTTGATCGCGATGTCCACGCATGGCCACCGCTTCCTGAACGACCTGTTCCGCGGCAGCACCGCCGACCGCGTCCGCCACAACGTCGCGATCCCGGTGCTGATGGTGCGCGCGAAAGGGCTGGAGAAGTCCTAGCCGACGCCAACCCACCGGGTTTCGGCAGCTACGCTTTTCCCGGGACGATCCGCGCCGCGGTTCTCACGCCCGACTGCAGCGCCCCTTCCATGTAGCCGACGAATGCGGGACAGGTGTGCTCGCCGGCCAGATGCAGCCGCTCGCCGATCGCCTGCGCCATCAGGGGCCCCATCGTCATCACCTGCCCCGGCGCGGGGAACGAGTAGGAGGCCTTGACCCACGGATCGGACGGCCAGTCCATGAAGCGGGCCTTGACGAACGACGCGCGGATGTTGCGATAAGAGGGCTCGAGCGCCGCGAGATAGCGATTGGTCCGCTCGGCGGCGGACCATCCCCGGCATTGGTCGGCGGCGGCCCCGCCCGAGAACGCGACCATCGCCGCGCCCGAGGTGTGCTGGCCGAGCGTCGACTCCCACGTCATGCTCGCTGGACCGTCCGAGAGCAGATCCCCCTTGGTCCGCCACGGCGCGCGGTCCTTCATCGCCATCAGGAACTTCACGTTGGTCCCCATCTGCGGCGCGAGCGCGGCCGGCAGCATCGGGGTGATCGCGATGCGATTCCAGACCGGCGGCGGCACCGCCAGGATGACGTGATCCGCCTCGATGATCGAGCCGTCGCCGAGGGTGACTCTCGCGACCGGACGGGTCACGTCGATGGCCGTGACCGTGGTGCGCAGGCGCACGCGCGCCGGGCCGATCGCCGTGACCAGCGCGGAGGCCAGCTGCTGGTTGCCCCCCTGGCACCGGAACACCTCGCTGTCGGTCCAGAACTTCTCGATGCCGCCGCCTTTCACCATCGCGATGTTGCCGAGGTAACTCTGCCAGGCCGTGCGGACGCCGTTGTCCGCGGCCATCTGCGCCTCGATCCCCTGCCGGCAGAGCGGGGAGGTATCGAGGGCGTCGATGAACGAACGGAGCGAGCGGCGATCGAAGTCCTGCGCCCCCGGCGACAGCCACGGAGCGAACGGATCGTCGATCCGCGCCGCATCGGCGTTGAGCGTGCTCAGCGCCGCGTCCATGTCGGTCCACAGCTGGGCGGACTCGGCGGCCGTCAGGCGGCGCCCTCCGAGCACGATCGGCGCCTCCACGTCCGCCTCGGTGATGTCGAGAAAAGACAGCTTGAAACGCTCCTTGTAGCGGTTCCAGATCGGATGGTTCGATCCAATCAGCTCGCCGCCGCCCTCGACGTGGCCCCCGGGCACGAGATCGTGAAACGACAGGACGCGGCCGCCAATCCGGTTGCGCGCCTCGAAGACGGTGACGTCGGCACCGGCAAACGAGAGCTCGTACGCCGCCGCGAGTCCCGAGAACCCTCCGCCGACGATCGCCACGCGCGGTCCCGCAGCGTGGAGCGCCGGCGCCAGCCGATCGCTCAGGAGGATCCCGGCGGCCGCCGCCATCATCTGCTGCAGCATCTCGCGGCGAGTCACGCCGTCACCCCCGGAGCCATGCCGGGAGTGAAGTCGGGCGTAAAGGTTTCGCATGAAGAGGCATTGTATGATCACCATGCCCTCGCGGTTGGTGGTTCGACGAGGCCATGTCCCGATCTGCGGGGCACGGAGTCACCGCGCACCGGCAGCGCCCGGCGTTGATCAGGAGAGGTGATGAGATTTCGAGTCCGCGCCGCCGGCGCCGCGGCCGTCTGCATGCTGGCGGCACTGATGACCGCGCAGGAGCCCGAGGACCGGACGCTGCTGTCCTCCGAACAGATGCGCGCGATCATCAACGAAGCGTCCGGTGAGCGCGCGATGCACCACGTGCTGGAACTGGTGCCATACCAGCGGGTCCGGCCGGTGACCGAATACCAGGGCAACCTGCGTGAAAGCGAGGTCATGGCCCGCTTCGCCAAGGAGTACGGCTACAGCAACATCCGCATCGAAACGTTCCCCGCGACACCGATCTGGCAGCCGAGCGTCGGCGAGCTGTGGATGACCGCCACCGGGCTCGCCGGCGGCGGCACGGACACGCGCAAGCTGTACGACATCCACGACATCCCGCTCGCCCTGGGCGAAGGCACGCCGACCGGGGATGTCGCGGGTGATCTGATCGATGCCGGCGCCTGCCGCAGCCAGGATTTCGCAGGGCAGGATCTCACCGGCAAGGTCGTCCTGTGCTCGAACGGCACGACCACGTTTGCGCAGGCGGCGCAGCAGGGAGCCGTCGGGGTCCTTGGCTACACGTCGCTCCGTCCGACGGAGTACCCCAACCAGATTCCGGAGACCACGTTCACGCCTCCCACGGGTGCCGCGTCTCCCGCGTTCGGATGGGCGCTCGAGCCGAACGTCGGGCGCGACCTCAAACTCAGGCTTGGACGCGGCCAGAAGATCGCGATCCGGTCACTCGTCAACGCCGAGACCGTGCCCGGTAAGCTGGAAACGGTCCATGCCGAAATTCCAGGCGACGGGAGCACGACGCAGGAGGTCGGCATCTCCGGTCATCTCTACGAGGGATACATCAAGCAGGGGGCGAACGACGACAATTCGGGCTGCGCGCTCACGCTCGAAATCGGGCGCGCGTATCTGAAGCTGGTGCGTGAAGGCAAGCTGCCCAAGCCGAAGCGGACGATCAACTTCCTGTGGGCCTCGGAAATCAGCGGGACGAATGCGTGGCTGAACGCCCATCCCGAAAAGGAAAAAGTGCTGGTCGGGGATCTCAATTTCGACATGGAGGGGATCCGGCTCACCGCCAGCCGCAGCTACTGGATCATGCAGCGCACCCCCGACACGTTCCCGTCGTACATCAACGACATCGGGCAGAGCATGATGGAGTACGTCTCCGAGCTCACCCGTGAGCGCGTCCGCTTCCGCGCCAACGGCTACGCGCCGAGCGTCAACATTACGTCTCCGTCCGGGAGCACCGACGCGTTCTACATCAAGATCGACAAGCACTACGGATCGAGCGATCACGTCACCTACATGCAGCACGGCGTCCCCGCGGTGATGTTCATCACCTGGCCGGACATGTGGTACCACTCGTCGGGCGACACGCCCGACAAGCAGGACTCCACCCAGTACAAGCGCGCCGCGATCGTCGGGACGGGGGCGCTGACCGTCCTCGCTACCGGCGGCGACGAGATGGCTGCGCGCGTGACGACGGAGAACCTCGGGCGAGGGACCGAGCGCATGGGAGACTCCGAGCGCAAAGCGGTCAATTACCTGGCGGACGCCGCGTCAGCCGACGCGCTCCATGCCGCGTGGAAAAACGCGCGGGTCAGCATCCGCCACCAGGCGGAAGTTGAAAAAGGAGTGATTCGCTCGTCCGCCGTGCTCTATCCGGACGCCGCCGGCGCGCCGGGGCGGCTCGCCCCGATCGAGACGGCCATCGACCGCACGGCGGCGGCGCTCCTCGACGAGGCGCGCGCCGCCTACGCGCTGCACGCGCAGCGGCTCAACACCCAGCCGATCTACGACCCGGCCCTGACGCATGACGAGCAGCAAGCCGCCGCCCTCGTCGTCGAGTGCGTGCCCCCTCCGACATTTGCCGGATGCGCCGGCGGAGCCGGACGGGGCGGCGGTCGCGGTGGCCGTGGCGCTGCGGGATTGACGCCTGGCAGCCTGCCTCAGCACATGAACGCGGAGCTGACCATCCTCCTCGGCAAGAAGAAAACCGCGCTCGAGATTCGCGATTTTCTTTCCGGAGAGTTCGAGCCCGTGCCGCTCGCCGAGGTCATGACGACTCTGCGTGCGCGGGAGTCGGCAGGGCAGGTCAGGCTCGTGCCCAAACCGGTCGAGGCGCCGGCCAGGAAGAAGAAGGCATAATCGATCGATGGCGGCTGACCCGCGGGCGGGGTGGCGGAAGTGGCTCGGGCGGATCCGGCCGAAGGATCGCGCCGAGCTGACGCTGCTGGTCGGTGGGGTCGTGTTTCTGCTGCTGATCTTGTGTATCAGCCGGCTCGCGAGCGAAGTATTCGAGGGGGAAACCCAGCGCTTCGACCAGAAAATTCTCGTCTCCCTGCGAAGTTCCACCGATCCGGCGGTTCCGATCGGTCCCACCTGGCTCACCAACGCGGCGCTCGACGTCACCGCGCTCGGCAGCGCGACCGTGCTCGGCCTGGTCGTGCTCGCGGTCGGCGGGTTTCTCGTGCTGCAGGGCATGTGGCGAACCGGCCTGTTCGTGGTGATCGCGTCGTCCGGAGGCTGGTTCATCAATGCCGCGCTGAAGCACTACTTTCAGCGGCCGAGGCCGGATATCGTCTCCCACCTCCGCGAGGTCATGACCACGAGCTTTCCGAGCGGGCACGCCCTCACCTCGGCGGTGGTCTACCTGACCCTGGGCGCGCTCACCATGCGGATCGCGAAGCGCCGCATCACCAAGTTCTATTGCATGGGGATCGCGATGCTGACGACGGCGCTGGTCGGCGCCAGCCGGGTGTTTCTCGGCGTCCACTACCCGACTGACGTCGTCGCGGGATGGATGATTGGGCTGTCGTGGGCGCTGCTTTGCTGGCTCATCGAGCGATCGCTCGAGCGCCGATCCGGCTGGACGCGGGAACGCGCCGAGGCGGAGGCCAGCGAACGAGCCGCGTGACTCCGTGAGCGAAACGGAGGCACCGTGTGCGGTTTCGGCGCGTGTGCGTCGCGCACGCCATGAGCGCTCACCCAATCGACGGCGTTTCCGATCCAGTCAACGGCCACGAAGTTGCACTCCGCCTCTCGAACACGGCACGGAGCGCTATTCGCGACCGTCGTCGAATCACAGCGAAAAATTATTCATGGACATCATGGGCGGCACCGCCGCGACCGGAGGGCTCGTGGCAAAGACCGATGCGCGCGAGACGATCTTATTGGTCGAGGACGAGCCGGCTGTCCGGCAGCTCTTCGCCCAGGCGCTCGGGCGCGCCGGTTACCGCGTCCACGAGGCGCGCAACGGCCAGGAAGCGGTCAAGGTCTTCGACAAGCATGGCGAGGCGATCGACCTGCTGCTCACCGACATGCGCATGCCCTACATGGGGGGGGCGGAGCTGGCGCAGCAGCTGCGCGCCCGGCGCCAGACGCTGAAGCTGCTCTGCGTCTCGGGGTATCCAGGCGGCGGAGACTCCGAAATGACCGCAAACTTCCTGGCGAAGCCGTTCTCGCGCGACGATCTGCTGGCCAAAGTTCGCGAAGTGCTCGACCGCAAGTAGGCCCCGTTCGTCCTCCAGCGGCGTCCGCGCGAACCGGTTTTGTGTTAGAAGTGTGCGAAATGCTGCACACTGATGCTGCCGCGCCGGCGGCCTCCTGCTCGGCACCGCCTCCCATCAGCAGCTTTGGGTCCCGATCCGCGGCGGAGCGGGTTCGATGATCCGGGCGGCCCTTCTGCTCGCGATGCTGTCGCTCGTCCTGCGGATGCCGCCGCTGCGCGAGTCCGCCGCCCTGCAGGCGCCCGTTGGATCACCGGCGACGGAGGCGCGCTCCGGGCCCGGGGAGCCGCAGCCATTCACTCTCGGTGTGCTGCGGCGGGACGGGATCGTGATCCCGTTTGCCTCGTTTGACGGGAAACGCTGGTCGGCCCCCTGGCCCGAAGAGATCCAGTTCACGGAGCTTCCGATTTCGATCGACGCGATCGCCGGCAAATGGTGGGGCAAGGCAGGCCGGCCCGGCGAGTTGACGATCTGGTCCAACGGCGCGCGCCAGGGCACGCTGCGCTTGACGGGTCCCGCCGTCCTGCCGATCATGTGCGTCCGGCGGCTCGCCCTGTACTCGACCTACCAACCGCCCGAACCGCCGCCGCGCCCGACGGTGCAGCCCTATCTGAAGGATGGACTGGTCATCTCCGGCAGTCAGCCGATCGCCCCAATCGAAATAGTGCCCAGGACCTCGCCGCTCTGGTCCTCCACGGCGGTTTCACTGGTCGAACCCTTCGACGATGCGGAGACGAGAGCGATCAAGTCATTCACCGACTGGAAACATCCCGTCGCGCGCGCCGCCCGCCGCAGACTTCCGGTGGAGCTCGAGACCCTGTATCGGGCGCCAATGGACACCCCGGGCTGGACCGCCTATCACGTCGAGGCGGTGAAGCAGTATCAGCCCGGCAAGGACGATGACGACTGCGGCCTGGTGACCTATGCCAGCGGATGGCTGCTGGCGGGCCCTGGCGGCGAACATCGGATCGCGCTTGGCGCGCAGGTGTCCTACTGTGACCGCCGCGACAACACCTTCATGCTGCCACTTGGGCTGATCGAACAGGGCGGCCGCTCCTACTGGGTTTATCAGGTGTCGGGCTACGAGCGCGAGGGCTACGCGATCTCGCGGCTGCTGCCGAAGGAGAACCAGATCCAGGCGCGGTACACGGCCGGGACCTGCGCGCGCTGATGCACCGCCTGTCGGCCTCGAGGATCCCATCAGGGAAAGCGGCGGCGCAGATCGGGCTCCTGATCGCGCTCCTGCTGACCGTGCCATTCGCGATCCGCGTGGTGAACGCGTGGCACCACGACGTGCCGGAGACGCCGTCCTACCTGCCTGCGCTCGAGGGGCCGCGCGCGCGCGACGCCTTCGACGCCACCCCCGTGCGCGATCTGGCGCGCATGAATCCCGGCTATGTCATCATCGGCGACTCGATGGCCGGCACCCGCATCGATCCACGGCGGTTGACGGAGCTGGCCGGGCAACCGATCGCGCCGCTGCTGCACCCCGGGTCGGGGCCGGCGTGGTGGTACCTCGTCCTCAAGAACTGGGTCATCGCGAGCCAGGTGCGGCCGCGGTGCGTGTTCATCTTCTTCCGCGACACCAACCTGACCAACGTGATGTTCAGGCTCGACGAGCAGTTCCGCTGGATGGTTGATTTCGCCGCGCACGAGCGCGAGGACGAGCTGAACTCGGTGATCGCGACACGGACGGAGGGGCCCTGGTTCCGGCTTGCCGGGACGTTCGAATCGATCTACGGCGCCGGCCGCGCGCGCCGCTGGATCGAGCCGGCGTTGACGCAGGCGGTCGGCCGCACCTTGATCCCCAGCCGCCGCCAGCACGCGGCGTTCATGTCCAGCATGAACGCACGTTTCAGCCTGGATCATCTTCGCCCGATGGAGGCGGCCGATATCCAGTCGGCGGAGGAGCACGACGCGGACTTCGGCCGCTACGTCAACCGGTCGCTGCTGCCGCTGATGCTGCGCGACGCGAAGGCCGCCGGGCTGACGCTCTGTTTCGTCCGCGTCCAGCGTCGTCCCGAAGGAGGGCGTCCGCCATACCAGTCGCGTGCGCTTCGCCGCTATGTCACGGACCTGCGCGCCTACATCGAATCGCACGGCGGCATCCTCCACGACGATACCGGCGACACGGCGCTGACGCTCGACATGTACGCGGACGGCGATCACCTGGCCGGGACCGCGCGGCGGCTCTACACGGAAATCTTTTTCGAACGCCTGAAGCCGCTGTTCAAGTGATCTTCCACAGTCTCGATTTCATCATCTTCTTCATACTCGTCGCCTCGGCATACTGGTCGCTCCCCAGGCGCGGCCAGAATGTCCTGCTCTTCGGTGCCAGCTATTTCTTTTACGGCTACGTCCATCCCTGGTTCCTGATCCTGATTGCCACGTCCACCGCGATCGACTACTGCGCGGCGCGCGGCATGGAGGCCTGGCCGGATCGGAAGAAGGGGTTCTTGTGGCTGAGCATCGTCTCGAACTTCGGCATGCTCGGCTTTTTCAAGTATTTCAATTTCTTCGTGGAGAACGTGGAGCACCTGCTCGGCGGGGCGCCGCATCCCGCGCTGCGGATCCTGCTGCCGGTCGGCATTTCGTTCTACACCTTCCAGGCGATGAGCTACACCATCGACGTCTATCGCGGCGAGTTGCGGGCGCGGCGCAGCCTGCTCGACGTCGCGGTGTTCATCTCGTTCTTTCCGCACCTGGTCGCCGGACCGATCCAGCGCGCGTCGTTCCTCCTGCCGCAGGTCGAAGAGGAACGCCGGCTGACGGTCGAGAAGGCCCGCTCCGGTTTTCTACTGATCTGCTGGGGCTTCTTCAAGAAGCTGGTGATTGCCGACAACGTCGGGGTGATCGCCAACAAGGTCTTCGCGCTCCAGGATCCGTCGTTCCCGATCCTCTGGGCGGGGGTGTTCGCGTTTGCGATGCAGATCTACGCGGACTTTTCCGCCTACACGGACATCGCGCGCGGCACCTCACGCTGGCTGGGGTTCGAGCTGACTGAGAATTTTGCGCACCCGTACCTGGCGCGCAGTCCGTCCGATTTCTGGCGCCGCTGGAACATCTCGCTCTCGACCTGGTTTCGGGATTACGTCTACCTGCCGCTCGGCGGATCCCGCGCCGGTCACGCGGCCTGGGCGCGCAACATCCTGCTCACGTTCGTGCTTTCAGGGCTGTGGCACGGGGCGAGCTGGAATTACGTGCTATGGGGCACGTACCACGGGCTGCTGCTCGTTCTGACCCGTGCCCGCGGCATGCTGAGCCCGGCCAGGCCGGCGGCATCGCGGGCGCTGCCGGCATTCGCCGTTCCCGTGCTCACCATCCTGCAGATCGCGGGCATGTTCGTGCTGACCCTGATCGGGTGGCTCTTGTTTCGAGAGACCGAACTGAGCGCGATCGGCCGCGACCTGAGGCTGTCGCCGTTCGCCGCCACCGCGCTCGATCGCCAGGCCGGGCTCTACCTGTTCGCGCTGGCGCTGGTCTATTCGATGCCGCTCTGGATCCACAGCCTCTGGGCGGAGTTCGTGGGCCCGGACACCGAGGGAGCCCGATCGTGGCCGCAACTGGCGCTTCAAGGGATCGCGTGCGGCCTGGCCTTCGCCGCCATCCTGGTCTTCCGCAGCCGCACGTCGCTCGATTTCATCTACTTCCAGTTCTGACGCTCGCGGCGCGGCGTGGCTGCCCTTGATGGTGAGTCCCGGCAGCACCCCGGTCACCTCACCGTGACGCGCGCCCAGTCCCACCCTTCGAGCCCCTTCGCATTGACGGCTTTCACGGAGACAACGGTTCCAGGCCCCAGGCCCGTCAGGGTGGCCGACGGTTTCAACACCCGGATCTGCCGGGCCTCGGGCGTCGACGGTGGACCGTACGCGACGATGTAGGCCCCGATCCCCTTCTCGGGGGCTGGCGTCCACGAAAGCCTGGCGATGCCGTTCGCGAAGGTGTCGACTTTCAGGTCCTTCAACCGCGACGGACTCGAGGCGAGCAGCATCAGTGTGGCGGCGGTGGTCTTGGCCACCTCGGTGACGAGCTGGTGGTTGATCCCCTCGAGCAGGTCGTGCGACCGATGGTAGTGCGGGTTGCCGAGCACCGGGTACGAGCCGATGCCGCCGACGATGTCGCCGTAGGCTTCGTAGTAAGCGGCCGCGTCGGTG
>JBDTSX010000127.1:0-9836 GCA_039930925.1 Acidobacteriota bacterium
CGAATACATCCTCGGGCGGTTCAGGTCGTGGGGGTTGAAGGCCTCGATCGAACCGTTCGAAGCGCTCATGCCCTATCCCACCGAGCGCGTCCTGGAGCTGGTCGCACCCGACCGATATGTGGCGGTCTTGAAGGAGCCGGTGGTTCCCGAGGACGAGGACTCCGGCGACGCCGGGCAGCTGCCCACCTTCAACGCCTATTCGGCCGACGGCGACGTCACCGCCGATCTCGTCTACGTGAACTACGGCACCCCGGAGGACTACGAGCAGCTCGCCAAGCTCGACGTGGACGTCAAGGGAAAGATCGTCATCGCCAGGTACGGCCGCAGCTGGCGCGGCATCAAGCCGAAGGTCGCCTGGGAGCACGGCGCCGTCGGCTGCATCATCTACTCCGACCCGCGAGACGACGGGTACTTCCAGGGGGACACCTACGCCGACGGCGCCTGGCGTCCGGGTGAAGGAGTGCAGCGCGGCAGCGTGATGGACATGCCCATCCATCCCGGCGATCCGCTGTCTCCCGGCTGGGCCTCCGAGCCGGGCTCGCGCCGGCTCGAACGCAGCGAATCCAAGACGCTGCTGAAAATCCCGGTCCTGCCGATCTCCTACGACGACGCGGTGCCGCTGCTGAAGGACCTGAAGGGAAAGGTCGCGCCGGAAGCCTGGCGGGGAGCGCTGCCGCTCACCTACCACGTCGGACCCGGGCCGGCGAAAGTGCACTTGAAGCTCGCATTCGAATGGCAGACGCGTCCGCTCTACAACGTGGTCGTCCGCATCGAGGGTTCCGAGTACCCGAATCAGTGGGTGATCCACGGCAACCATCACGATGCCTGGGTGAACGGCGCCTCCGATCCGACGAGCGGGAACGTCGCGCTGATGGAGACCGCGCGGGGGCTGGCTGAACTCGTGAAGAGCGGCTGGCGGCCGAAGCGCACCATCGTGATCGCGTCGTGGGACGGCGAGGAATGGGGCCTCCTCGGATCGACGGAATGGGCGGAGAAACACCAGGACGAGCTCTCACGAAATGCCGTCGCTTACATCAACAGCGACAGCACCGGCAAGGGCTGGCTCAGCATGAGCGGGTCGCACTCACTCCAGACCTTTGCCAACGAGGTCGCCCGCGACGTCGCTGACCCTCGCGGCAGCGGCACCAGCGTGCTCGAAGCGCGGCGCGCGCGCATGATGGAACTGGCCCCCAACGACGCCGCGCGCTCGGTGATTCGCGATCGCACCGAAGTCCCGATCGACGCGCTCGGCTCCGGGTCCGACTACACGGTGTTCCTGGACTTTCTCCAGGTCGCCTCACTGGATTTCGGATTCGGCGGCGACGGCGGCGGTGGGATCTACCACTCGGTCTACGATTCGTATTACTGGTTCACGCATTTTTCCGACGGCGACTTCACGCACACCGCGGCGCTGTCGCAGACGATTGGCACCGCGCTGCTGCGGCTCGCGGATGCCGACGTCCTGCCATTCGAGTTCCGCGGCACCGCCTTCACGCTGCGCGATTACGCGGACGAAATCGCGAGGATGCCGGGCGTGCGCGGGCAACTGGATCTCTCGCCGCTCCGCTCCGCGCTCTCCCGCCTTGCATCGTCCGCCGATGCCTACGAGAAAGCGCTCGCGAAGCTCCCCCCGCTCGATGCGGCGGCCGAGGCGCGGCTGCACGAGCCGCTCGGCGAGTTGAACGAGGTCCTGTACACCACCGAACGCGCGTTCCGCCACGAGGCCGGACTGCCGAAACGGGACTGGTTCAAGCACCTGGTCTACGCGCCGGGTTTTTACACCGGCTACGGCGTGAAGACGCTGCCGGGAATTCGGGAGGGCATCGAGCAGGGACAGTGGGAAGAAGCGCGGTCGTTCATCCCGATTGTTGCCGGCGCCGTCTCGAAACTGGCGGGCGCCGTCGATCGCGCCACGGAGATGCTGAAGAAGATTCGGCGCTGACCTACGGGGATTCAGCGTAGGCGGATCGTGCAGCCGCGGCGAGCCCGGTGGCGCGCGGCCAGTCCGGGTGCTGGGCCTGGAATTCCGCCTGCACCGCCGCCGCCGCCGCCTCGGCCGAGCGGCCCTCTGCCTTGAGGGCGCGCGCGCGCGCCTGCACGCCCTGCATGATCGCGCGGTTGACGCCGATGAGCGATCCGTCTCCGACCGGTCCGTGTGCCGGCACAATCGTCTTCGGATGCATGGCCTCGAACGCGTCGAATGCCGACAGCCACGCCTGCATGCTCGAGGCCGGCGTCGCCGCGAGAAATGAGTGGTTCATCACCACATCGCCGGCGAAGAGGACGCCGTCCTCTTCCACGAAGAACCCGGTATCCCCCCGCGTGTGGGTCGGCCCGACCACCAGGAAGCGGACGCGGACACCTCCCAGATCGAGCAGGTAATCGCGCTCGAAGGTGATGTCCGCTTTCCGTCCGGTGGCATCCTTCAACAGTTCCGCCGTCAGTGGCGACCGCCCGGAGAAGGCTCGGATCAACTGCGCGCCGCTCTCGGCGAACTCCGCCTCCTGCACCACTGAGTTCACGTATTTCGCGCTGGCGGGAAACGCCAGGTAGCCGGTCGTATGCTCCGCGTGGAAGTGCGTCGTGGCGACGAAGAGATCCGGATTCCTGCTGACCTTGGCGACTTCGCGGAGCACCGTCTCGCCGTTGCGGCGCCCCAGCCCGGGATCGATGACCAGCGTCGCGCGAGTGCCGACGACGATGCCGACGTTCGGGACCAGTCCGACGTTGGCATCAGGAATGACGTACGTGTGGGCCGCCACTTTGACGGTCGCGTTTTCCTGGATCAGGGGATCCGCCGACGGACCGCGCTGGGCCGCGGCGTTCCAGGTAATCAGCAGGCAGGCAGCAAGCGACGCGATGCCTGCGACGCGGTGATGATGCACGTCAAATCCTCCGCGGGCCGCGCGGGACCCGGCTCACGCATGCATCATACGC
Organism: Acidobacteriota bacterium; assembly: GCA_039930925.1. Classification (GTDB taxonomy): domain Bacteria; phylum Acidobacteriota; class Vicinamibacteria; order Vicinamibacterales; family 2-12-FULL-66-21; genus JALZOC01. The sequence continues at coordinate 2,938 of JBDTSX010000127.1, forward strand.
CGAGGCGGGTCGCAGAGCCGGTCGCATGACGATTCGCGGATCGACCTCCCGCCGGCGCCAACGGTTTGGCGGAGCGCGCCAGCTTCACCGGACGCGTGAGCCGGAGATGGCCGTCTTGGAGATCATCTCGCGAAGCCGAGCGAACGCTTCAGCGACTCGTTCGGTACGGCCCGAACGCCGCTCCGATCGAGGCGCCACTTGTCGCCGTACTGCAACGGTTTCAGCAGCTGAATGCCGGCGCGCGCGAGCACCGTCTCGAGTGCAAGATCGGAGTAGGGCTGGGCAACCCCGGCCTCGAACGCGCCCCAGAGGCCGTCCCAGTGAACCGGCAGGTAGGTTTTCGGTTTCAGCATCGGCAGCAGCAGCCGCGCGACGTCCACGCCGCCGCTGCCAATCCAGAGGTCGACCCCGTCAAGCCCCTCGGCCTGCAATGCGGCCTGGAGATTCTTGAGCGGTGCGCCGTAATTCGTACCCCCGAGCACGATCGGCACGTCGAGGTCCACCGCGCTTGCAGAGTTCTGGAAGAACCAGCTGAAGCGCCCGTCCGGGCCGTCGGCCACGAACAGGAACGCGCGATTGCCGCCACCGTTCGGAAAATCCTCGGCTACGCCGGCGCGCAGACCTCCCGTCTGCGGATCCGGACGCGGCATCTCGTCGAGCTCTACCGGGTTGTGCTGCTCCGGATTGGTCGCGGGATTGCCGCTGTGGTTCCAGCGCACGACGCGCATCACCACGCCGTCCGTCAGGACCATTCTCTCGCCGCCGTTGGCCACCGTGCAGCGGCCGGCCGGAACCCGCTGGGCAGCCGCCTGCAAGCAGGTCGTCTTCGATCCGATGATCCGGGCGCCGGTCAGCGTGGACCAGACCGCGGTGTCGAACGAGTGATCGAAGTGGCTGTGCCCGGTGAGCAGCAGGTTGACGGCGGCCGGCCCGCCGAGCGCGGTCAGCACACGCGTGACGGCGACGTCAGGCTTGAAGGCCTGGCGGGCCTGCGCCAGGCCGCCGCCGCCGCCGAAAAACGCGCTCTGCGGCAGCCGGGTGATGTAGCCGTCAGTCAGGATGCGCAGGGGACCGAGCTCGTAGTACACGTTGCTGATCGACAGCCAGGTGATGTCCACGAACGAGGGGCCGGCCGCGCGGACCGGTGCGATCACGCACAGGATACCCAGCGCGACGGCGATCCTCTGCATCAGGTGTGTTCTTCTCACGTTCTAGTCCTCGTGCGGGTACCGTCCATCGAGACGCCCCGGTTGCCCGGACCCCGGACCCCGGTTCCCCTACCAGTCCGTCGGCCTGTAGTCCTTCAGGAACTGACCCCAGAGGTGATTCCCGGTATTCACCCCGGTGATAATCGGATCGACGATGCGGGCCGCACCGTCAACAATGTCGAGCGGCGGATGAAATCGGTGCTCGAGGGTCTTGCGCGAGGCGATTTCGGCGGGATCCTCGTCCGTCACCCAACCGGTGTCCACGCTGTTCATGTGGATGCCGTCCCGCTGATAGTCCGTCGCTGACGTCCGCGTCATCATATTGAGCGCGGCCTTGGCCATGTTGGTGTGCGGATGCCTCGTCGTCTTGAACTTGCGATAGAACTGCCCCTCCACCGCGGAGACGTTGACGATGTGCTTGTCGAGCCCCGGGGTGCGCAGCATCAGCGGCTTGAGCCGTGCGTTGATGACGAACGGCGCGATCGCATTCACCAGCTGTACTTCGAGCAGCTCCACCGAGGAGACTTCGGCCATCAGCAGCCGCCAGGAGTTGCGGCCGCGCAGATCGACCTGCTGCCGATCCTGATCGAGACGTCCCTCGGGAAAGAGATCCTGCTGCGCGCGCAGCTCCTCGGGGAGGAGCGGCACCTGCGAGAGCTCGGCGGCATGGGTCAGCCCGGCGACACCGAGGATACGGCGGTCGAGCGATGGCGCCTCGGGCACGACCGTGCCCGCTTCGGGAAGCATGTGATAGCCGCGCAGCCCCTCGTCACTGCCCAGAAGGCGGCGCACCGGTTCCGGCAGGTCGTGGAGCGGCCCGGTCTCCCCGGCCATCATGTGCCCGTAGAAATCGGGCGGACGGCGCACGGTTTGGCAGGCGTTGTTGACGATGAAATCGAGCCGGTCCCGCCTGGCGAGCAGCTGACGGCAGAAGGCTTCCACGCTTGGAGTGTGACGCAGATCGAGCCCGAAAATTTCGAGTCGATCTCCCCACTCGGCAAAATCCGCCTCGCGGGCGTAGCGCGTGGCCGAGTCGCGCGGGAAGCGGGTGGTGACGATCAGGCGCGCGCCGGCGCGAAGCAGCTTCAGGCCGGCCTGATAGCCGATCTTGACCCGGCCCCCGGTCAGCAGCGCCACTCGCCCACGCAGGTCGGCCAGCTCGGTGCGTTTCGCGAAGTTCAGATCCGCGCACGACGGGCAGAGCTGATCGTAGAAGTGGTGGAGCCGCGAGTAGTCCCGCTTGCAGACGTAACAGTTTCGTTCGACGGTCGGCGGCGGCTCGGTCTCCATGTCCTGCGGCTCGAACGCCGCCGGCGGAAGCACATTGGGCGTGGTGAACACGGTCTGCCGGCGCAGCGCCCTGATCCCAGTCTCCCCCAGCACCCCGTCGTCCCGCTTCGCCCTGGCGGCGTTCCGCTGACGGATAGTGAATTTCACCATCCGCCGGCGCGCCTTCACGTCGGGGTTGTAGACCGTTCCCGCGGCTTCGAGCAGCCGCGTGCGATCATCCGCGGACAGCAGCGACAGCAATCCTCGATCGGCGACAATCGATTCGAGCAGTTCGGTCGCCTCGCGGAGACGGGCGACGAGGCCGGTGTCGCTGACGGTGCGCTCCTTCAACATGAGAGTCCAAGCGTACCCTGTCGCCGGAGACCTGCCAAGCGCTGGTCCTTGTGGCAGCCCTGGCAGCCGTTCGTCAGCGAAGCGCCGCCAGGGCGATGCCCGCCGCGACCACCACGTTGAGCGAATCGACGTCGGCGGCGATGGGGATGCGGACTCGGACGTCGGCGAAGCTCTGGCTGTCGGGCGTCAGGCCAGGCCCTTCCCCGCCAAGCATCAGAACCAGGGGCTGACCCACCGGCAGCGTCGCGGCATAGGCGGACAATGACGTCGCGGACGGATCCGGCGTGAGTGCGACGAGATGGAATCCCCGGCCGCGAAGCCCCCGCAGCTCCGCGTCCCAGGCCTCGGGCTGCGCGAACGGCAGCCGCAGCACGGCGCCCATCGACGTCCGGATCGCCTTTCGATAGAGCGGGTCTCCGCTGGTGCGATCGAGCAGCACGCCTCCGGCCTCGAACGCGGCAGCGACCCGGAAGATGCCGCCGACATTGTCGGGGTTCCCCACCCCTTCCAGCGCCACGAGGCGACGGGCGCCGGAGAATACGACCGGTGACGCCTCAACCGGCCGGCGTTCGGCCAGTGCCAGGCAGCCCCGATGAAAGTTGATGCCGGCCATCGCATTCATCGCCTGTTGCTCGCAGACGTGGATTTCGCAGCGAGCCGGGTCCAGGACATCCTCGAGGGCAGCGAACGCGGCGGGCGTGACGAGCACTGACCTCGTCCGGAAGCGCCCGCCTTCGACCAGCCGCCGGACGACGAGCCGGCCTTCGGCGACGAACAGTCCGCGATCCAGGAGCCACGCGTGGTCGCCGACGTGAGCGTATGCGGGGTCGGGAATCACTAATCACTCATCACTGATCGCGAATCACTGCATCGCGAATCACTGCATCGCGAATCACCGCATCGCGAATCACCGCATCGCGAATCACCGCATCGCGAATCACCGCATCGCAGTCGCGCATCGGGATCCGGGAGCCGGGGTCCGCGGGCGGCTATTCGCTGCGCACGACGGAGCGGCGGCTGCGATGCCGGTCGATGACGTGCTGGCCGAGGCGCTTGCTGAGAAACACCTTCGACTCGCCGGTTTCGTAGGGGTGCTGGACGAAGCGGATGACGTCGAAGTGCAGCTGCGCGAGGGTGCTGCGCATCTCGTAGAAGCGGTTCTTGGTCTTCACGAGAATCTCGTCGAAGCCGTTGGCCAGCGCCCAGACTTCCTGCTCCTCGGTGAGGGCGCGGAAGTGCCCCTGGCCTCGCCAGTCGCTGCGGGTGCCGCCGATCCACTGGTAGAGCACGCGCCGGCCTTCGAACTCGACGCAGTCCTCGAGCTGGGCGACGAGATCCGCCAGTTTCGGATCGCTCTCGTGCGCGCGCAGCTCATGCGCCACCTTGAACGAAACCGGCACGACCATTCCAGGATCGTCGGGCAGCGGCGCTTCGGCCATGAGAATCTGATGGTCGCGCTCGGCCAGCCGCTGCACTACTTCGGCGGCGGTCTTCTTTCTCGGAAAATCCAGGAAACATTCCTCGATGTACTGAATCTCGAGGGCTCCCTGCTGAAGGGCATACTGCTTGAGGAGATATTCCACGGGATGATTACTATACCCGAGTCGGCGGCGGTTGGGTCCGCGTAGCACGGGTCACGAAGGGGCGGCGCCAGCGGTCTTCAGACCCTCTCGAAGCAGTCCACATCAGTCCTCGACGCCGCGCCAATGCTGGTTGATTTTCGAGTAGAGCGCCTGATCGCGCGGCCGGCCGTACTTGACGCTGCTCGACCGGAGCGTCGCTTCCCGGACGTAACCGGCTTTTTCGAGCACGCGTGTCGAGCCGGCGTTGTCGGCAAACGGCATGGCGAACAGCCGCAGCAGGTTGACGCGGAGGAACAGATCGGCCGTGACCAGCATCAGCGCCTCGGTCACGATGCCGCGACCCCAGCAGGACTCGCCGAGCCAGTACCCGATCTCCGCGGAGTAACGTTCCACATCGGCGCCGGCCACATAGCCGATCGCGCCGGCCGCTTCGCCATCCACCTCGATCGCGAGATTCGACGGCTCGCTCGCCGCGGTCGCCGACTTCAGGAACGCGTGGGCGTTGGCGCGCGAGTACGGGTGTGGAAAACGATCGCGCAGCTGCCGCGCGACGTTGAGGTTGTTCGCATGGCGCACCACCGCCTCGGCGTCGTCCAGGCGCCAGTGGCGAACGACGCAGCGGGTTCCCTGCAAGTACATAAATGGCGTTTTCGAGGCTGACGTGTCCTCAGCCGATCACGGTCGAGTGTGCGCCGCGCGCCGTCAGAGCAGCGTGCGCCCGACGTCCTTGAGCCACCGTTCGGCGGCGCGAAACTCCGGACACACTTGCTCCACCAGGCGCCAGAAGCGGCGTGAGTGGTTCGGCTGTTTGAGGTGCATCAGCTCGTGGAGGAGCACGTAGTCGCTGACCGCCGGCGGCATCTGCACCAGGCGGTAGTTCAACGCGATCGCCCCGCTCCTCGAGCACGATCCCCAGCGCGACCGCTGGTTCCTGATCGTGCAGCGGGTCACCGCCACGCCCTGCTCGGCCGCGAGCGCGTACAACCGCGGGACCAGCTCCTCCCGTGCCAGACCGCGCAGGTCGGGCTCGATCGCTCTGCGCAGGTCGACGGCATCGGCCGGCACGCGCACCGACCGGCCGCCGTAGTGCGCCATCCGGTGACCGTTCGTCCCGGCCACCTGAATCATCACCCGCTCCCCTCGCAGGAGAATCCCCGCTCCGTCGGTCCACTTCGGCGCCACGTCCACCGATCGCAGGCGGGCGCGCTGCCGCTGAACCCAGGCAGCCTGACGCTCGACAAACCGCACCGCCTCGGCGCGTGAGCCGCCGCGCGGGATGGTCACGCGCAGACCGCCGTCGGGCCGGATTCGCAGGATATAGCGCCGGGCCCGCCGCGTGCGGACGAACTCCACGGCCGGCGGATCGTCCGGGCGGGGCTCCGGCGGGGCGGGGATACCACGAAGAAAGGGCAGGTCGAGCTGCATGTCGAAGGCGCCTGCCAAGTTTACAGAAATTCGAGTCAATCTCTCCCACATCGGCGGGGATGTCGAAGGGAGAACCCGCAACGGCGGCAGCACCGTCGATCTCGACGGCAGCACGTGGCGGGAAGCCGGACTCGACGTGGAGACCACCAACGGCGGCGTGCAGGTGGCGATTCCCGAGCGGTACTCGGCCCATCTCGAGACCGGACCCACCAACGGATCGATGCAGATCGACTTTCCCGTGACCGTTCAGCGCACGATCGGACGACCGTTTTCCACGGACATCGGCGGCGGCGGTCCGACGCTGCGCGTCAAGACGTCGAACGGCGGCGTGAACATCACGAAGAAATAGGGGGCGCTACCACCGGACCCAGGGGCGCCCGTTCGGCGTCCCGGGCCACGGAATCGAGGCCACGATCGCGAGCAGCGCGAGGCCGAAAAAGATTGCCGCCACCCGGTGACGACGGAGCGAATCGGCCTTGCGCGCCCGCGCCCGGCCGATGTGAGCCAGCGCGACGCCAATCACCATCCCGAAGGCATGCTCCACGGCCCAGAACCGCAGGTGTGGATCCTTCATCGCGGCGCCGAAATCGTGCATCACCTGCGCGGTCAGCGGGCTCAGAAACGAATACAGCGCCAGGCCGATCAGGATCTGGACGTCCAGCGCGATCGTGAAATGGAACCCGGCGCGATCGTCGGCGGGGGTCCACGCTTTCGTGCCGGAGGCGCCCGCCGCCGCCCGGACGAAGGCGATCAAGCCGGTCAGGATGACCGCCCAACGGAACCACGAGTGAAGAACCAGCGCTGCTGCATACATGTGGGTCACCGGGCCAGTATCTCCGCAATCTCCGCGACGGTCGCCTGCCCGGCGTCCTCCGCGTACCACTTCATCGTCCGTTCGTGAAGCCCCTGGGCCGACGAGGCGCCGGCGGCACCGGCGTTCTGCTGGTCTACCCATGCGCGCAGCGCGGCGGGACGCTCGGTCAATGAGCCGATGACGCGCCCGTCAGGTCCGAGCACGACGATCGTCGGCGTGGCGGCCCGGCCGTCGGGCGTGCGGTAC
>JBDTSX010000128.1:0-9771 GCA_039930925.1 Acidobacteriota bacterium
GAGAAGTGAGCTTGAAAGTACAGAACCAAATTCTTTTGATTGCCGCCGTTGCAGTGCTCGCGGTGGGTTTGCAGGACCTGCGCCCCGAAGCTCGAGGGCAGGCCCCAGGCGGCCAGACGCCGCCTGCCGGCCCGGCCGGCGGCGGGCGCGCGAACGTGCCCGCTCCCGATCCCACGAAGCCGGCGAAGCTCGAAATCGCGGACGGGACGAAAGCCCGATACAAGGTTCGCGAGCAGTTGGCCGGGATCAACTTTCCGAGCGACGCGGTCGGGACGACCGAGTCCGTCACCGGCACGATCGTGATCAATCCGGACGGGTCGATCGATGCTGCGAAATCGAAACTGACCGTGGATCTACGCACCCTCAAGAGCGATCAGCAGATGCGCGACGGATTCGTGCAGGGACGTACGCTCGAAACCGACAAGTTTCCGCTGATCGAGTTCGTGCCGCGGCGGGCGGTGGGCCTGCCGGTGCCGCTGCCAGCGGGAATGCAGGCACAGGCCGGGTTCCAGCTGATCGGCGACATGACCCTCCACGGCGTCACGAAAGAAACCACCTGGAACGTCGTGGCCACCTTCGGCAACGATCAAGTGGCGGGACGCGCGACCACGACGGTCCTGTTTCCCACCTTCAACATGACCAAGCCGTCGCTCGCGCGCCTGATGAGCGTCGACGACAAGATCGAGTTGGAAATCGAATTTCGCTGCAAACGGACGGCGCTCTAGACCGGCTGACGAATCGGTCCGGCAATCGGGGCCGGTCGTACGGCGACGGTCATGCTCCCAGCGCGCACCCCTTGACCGCCGCCGACACACCGCGGTAATCGGCGCGAAAGGGATGATGGATCGACCCGGCTCCGACGAACCGATCCGAACGCCAGGCGACAAGCGGTCGTACCTCGACGGCCTGCTCGATCGGATTGCCTACCTCGAACACGAAGTCGAGGCCGAGCTGAATCGGGCGCGCGCCCAGTGGCGCTACCACATCGGCGCCGATCGCGTGCGCTTCGAGCACGACGTGCGGCTGGCCCACCAGCGCCTGAAACAGGGCCTTGTCCGGTTCTTCCGCGGCAGCAATGTCGCGACGATCGCAACTGCGCCGGTGATCTATTCCCTGGTCGTCCCGATGGTCCTGCTCGACGGGTGGGTCACCCTGTACCAGGCGATCTGCTTCCGGGCGTACGGCATCGCCCCGGTGCGGCGCTCGGCCTATATCGTGATCGATCGCCAGCACCTGAGCTATCTGAACGGAGTCGAGAAGCTCAATTGCATGTTCTGCGGATACGGAACCGGCGTCTTCGCCTACGTCCGCGAAGTCGCCGGTCGAACCGAGCAGTACTGGTGCCCGATTCGCCATGCCCATCGCGTGCGGGCGACCCATCGGCTGTATCGTCACTTCGTCGATTACGGGGATGCGGAAGGCTATCGGCAGCGTCTGATTCCGCTCCGGAACGAGTTGCGGAAAAAGCCGATCGTCGAGAAGCCCTGAGTTCCGGTGCTACGGAGACGAGACCGAGCGAATGCGGGAACGCGCGGTCACCGGTACAGGGTGTACACGAAGCGTCCATGGAGCCACGCTTCCCCCTTGGCGTCGTCGTGGCGCGTGTCGATCGATTCTTCACGGACATGGGCGTAGCGGCCGCCGAGGCGGGCAATCTCCTCGGTCAGCCGATGATGGGTTTGCGCCATCAGCTCGTCCTCGCACCGTGTCCAGAGCTCACCGCGATGGGCGATCGTTCCAGGCACACGACCGCTGGTGGCTTCAACGGTGTGCTCGCCGATCGGCTCTGCCTCGAGCGGCGGCAGGTCGCGATGCCAGAAGATGATCTTGGGAGTCCCGTCGACGATGGCGTTCATGCCGGATTTACCAGGATGACCGCGCGGGCGATCCGGGTCGAGTCAGTTGCGCGTGGGAACAGGGCCATCACGCGACGATAGCGGATCGGTTCGGATCCGGTGTGTTCAATATTGATCACCCCGATTCGAACGGTCATTCGCACGATTGGCCGTGACGAACGGGCCCAGACCTACGCCTGCTCGAGGCGGCACGGCAAGGTCGTTGCATCGAGCACCGCCGCCTGCGGGTTGTTGTCCCTTTCACGGCTCTGCGCCCGACGCGATGGGCAGAACAGCACCCAGGTTGACTCTTCACGCGGCGCCGCGTGCATACAGGGACTACACCCGCATGCTGCGCACTCGACAGTCGTAACCCCTGGATAGATCGGAATCCGATCCCATGGAAAATCCGGTCGCACCCGGTCCTGAGCTGACGTCCGGGTTCACCCCAGGCGTTCCGACTGTCGGCGCCGCGCAGGTACCGGCCGCGGCGTCCCCCGAGATCAGGAGCCTGCTGCGCCTCGCGGTCGGCGCGATCGTGGTCGCCGCGCTGTTCGTCGCGCAGGATGTGCTGATCCCGCTCATCCTCGCGGTGATGCTCTCGTTCGTCCTGTCGCCGCTCGTCAATCTGCTGCGGCGAATCGGGCTGTCGCGCGCTCCCGCCGTCGTGTTGAGCGTGGTCATGGCGCTGGGTGTGATCGCCCTCGCCGGGATGCTGATCGGCAGCCAGGCCGTGAGCCTGAGCGCCGACGCGCCGCGGTACGTGCGGACCATCGAGCAGAAGGTCCAGGGGCTGCAGACGTTTGTCCTTGGGGAGCTCGCGACGATCACGCAACAGCTCGGGCTCCCGCGGGGAGGCACCGAGCGCGGCGTGGCGCCCGGCCGGCCAACCGGGATGCGGGCGCTGACCGGCGCCCCGACGTCACGCTCTCCGCAACCAGTCCTCGTGGAAATCGCGCCGCCGGAGACGTCTCCGGTCGCCGTCGTCCGATCCATCATCGCGCCGGTACTCGGTCCGCTCGAGACCATGCTGATCGTGTTGGTGGTCTCAATCTTCGTCCTGCTGCAGCAGGATGATCTGCGCGACCGGTTCATCCGCCTGTTTGGATCGACCGACCTCCACCGCACCACACTGGCGATCGACGACGCCGCGCAGCGTTTGAGCCGGTATTTCGTGTCGCAACTCGCGGTCAACACCACCTTCGGCCTGGTGATTGGCCTCGGTCTGTGGGCGCTCGGCATTCCGTCGCCAGCACTCTGGGGAGGTGTGGCGGGGCTGCTTCGGTTCGTGCCGTACATCGGTCCGGTGCTCGCCGCGATCGCGCCAATCGCCCTTGCCGCCGCGATCGATCCCGGGTGGAGGCTCGCGATCTACGTCTTCCTGCTGTTCACGCTCATCGAGCCGCTCACCGGCTATGTCGTCGAGCCGCTGCTCTACGGCCACTCGACCGGCCTCTCACCCCTGGCGGTGATTGTGGCGGCGATTTTCTGGACGTGGATCTGGGGCCCGATCGGCTTGATTCTGTCGACGCCGATGACGCTGTGCCTGGTGGTGATGGGGCGCCATATCAAGTCGCTGGAGTTCATCGACGTGCTCCTTGGTGACCGGCCGGCCCTCAGCGCCGCGGAACGGTTCTATCAGCGCATCCTCGCGGGAGACCCCGACGAGACGCTGGCACAGGCCGAAGCGTTCCTCGGCGAGCGCCCGCTGCTCGACTACTACGACGGGGTCGTCCTCGAGGCGCTCAAGCTGGCCGCTGAGGACGAAGCGCGCGGCACGATCACCCCGGCGCGCGCGATCGAGATGACGCGTTTGATCCTGAATGTGATCGCCGACCTTAACGGGCAGGTAGACGCCGGTACAGGAGGCGCGCCGGTGGAGGTGCCGCCCCCGGGCACCGTTGCCTGCGTGTCCGGGCGCGGTGTCTTCGACGATGTGGTGGCGGCGATGCTGGTACAGCTGCTGAAGCGTCGCGGCGTCGCGGCGCGGCGCGTCCCGCACGCCGCCGTCTCGCGCGGCACGATTGGCCAGCTCGATGTGGCGGGTGTCGGCGCGATCGCGCTGTCCTACCTCGATGTCGCCGGGTCCCCGGCTCACCTGCGGTATCTGATCCGGCGCTTGCGTCAACACACTCCCGGCGCGCCGATTGTCCTCGGCCTGTGGCCGGCCGCTGACGCGACCCTGCAGGATCCAAAGGCGCGCCAGATGGTCGGCGCCGACGTCTACGTGCCGACGCTGCGCGATGGGATCGCTGCCGCGCTGACGGCCCTGCGGGCGGCCGCAGCGGCTCCGGCGGCGCATCCCGAGCCGGCCGCGCTGGCACAGAGTGTCGCGGTCCAGAATGCCGAGCCGCATCCGGAGACTTCCGCCTGAAGGCGGAAGATCACTGAATCCCCCTCGCCCAGACGCTACACCACATTCGTTCGGCTGACCGCTGCGTTCCACCGTTGCCGCTTCGCGCGGCCGGCGGACCGGCGTGGCTCGCACTTGGCGCGGCGGGGCACTGCCGAAAGATCTTGCGGCAGCGGCGTTCCGCTGGCGTAGAATGACCGCACTTTTCCGAGTCAGAGACCGCCGCGGACACCTATGGACTACGCCCGGCTGCAAGAGCAGATGCGTGTGGAGCTCGGTCAGCGGCTCCAGGTGCTGCCGACCGATGTCGACGCGTGGACCGCTGCGGCCCGGGTCCAGAAGATGGGACTCTCGTCCACCCAGCGCCTCGCGCTCGTCGACATGATGCAGGCACTCGTCCTTCGTCAGAAGCAGAAGCTCGACGAGCTCGACCAGCCGCTCGCAGCGGCGGCATTCGCCGACCGGCACGCGGCCTTCCTGATCGAGATGGCCGGCGGGCAGGAGCTCTGGCGCGTCTTCCGTTTCATCCTGGCGGAACACGAGGACGAGCGGCTGCAAGCGTCGGTTCGCGCGGCGGGACGCATCGCGGAAGACTGCTACGGCGCGTGCGTGCGCCGGGCGCGCGCGTGGGGCGTGCTTGATTCCTCGCAGTTTCGCGAAGCGCCGCTGGTCTTTCTCGAGGCGGTCGATTCGCCGGCCACCGCGAGCCGGCGCGAGGCGGTGCAGGCCGTCAGTCTCGCGGTGCGCGAGTTCCGCAGCTTGAAGCTGGCGCTGCCGATCGTGCTGCTGCCGCTCGACTACGCCAGTTCGATCTGGAACTTCTGCGGTCTCCATCACGAGGTCGGCCACAATGTCGATCAGGATCTGAATCTGACACCGGAGCTGCGGGGCGTATTGCCCGACCTGACGCTTGCCGGCGAAGAAATCTGCTGGCGCCGCTGGTCCAACGAGATCCTGGCAGACGCGATCGGCATCACGCTCGGCGGATCGGGGTTTGCCGCGTCACTCGGCTCGCTCTCGCTCCTCCTCGCGTCGTCGGCGGCGCAAGCGGAAATCCAGTCGACCGCCGTACACCCGCCGTTCGTGGTGCGAGTCCGGCTGATCGCCGAGATGCTCAGGCTCACCGGGGTTCCCGCACACGCCGACCTCGCCGACGAGCTCAGCGCGATCTGGGACACGCTCGAGCGGCCGGCCTGGGTGGCGCCGTTCGCCCAGGATGCCAAGGCGATCGCGGCGCTGTTCCTGACCACCAAGCTGACCGCGTTGAAAGCCCACGCCGTGCTCGAATTGAACGCCGATCCCGCGAGCGACCACGCCCGGACGCAGGCGCTGGCAACCTTCTTCCTCGGGCAGGGACCGCGTCCCGAGCCGAAAATCGAGTTCGGCATGCACCCGCGGTTGGTCCCGGCCGCTGCGCAGCTTGCGGTGCGCGCGGCCCTCTCGACGCCGGACGTCCTCGGCCGCATTCATGAATCGGCCGTGAAGTACCTGAATTTGATCCCGGCGCTCGAGGCGCTTGGCCCGGCCGGCGCCCTGACGACGACGCGCCGGGACTACCTGCGCGACCTGGCGCACAAAGTGGACTTTGGCGCACTCGCGCCAGCGGAAGCGGGAGGGTAGGCAGATGTACCGGCGGGGACGGTCCAACGACGTCATCGTTCGCGTGGTGCCCGGGATCCGCCGCGGCCGCGAGCGGGCGGCCGACGATCTCGCGCAGCAGGTGTATGACGTGCTGCTGTACTCGCGGCTGCCGCTGCCGACCGAGCTGCCGAGCGATACCCAGTACGCGCGAGAGATGCAGGAGCTGCCGCTGGTCGGCGTCGAGCGGATTCGCCTCGCGATGGGGGACTATCAGCGGATCCTCGCGACCTTCATCGAAGGTGAGCGGGGGGTCGCGCTGACGCGCGAGCGTCTGCTCGAGTCGATGTCACCGGCGCTGCGCAAGGTCCTGACGGAAGCCCCGCTGGACATGTGCGTCTGGTGGAGCCATGCCACGCCGGAGCTCGAGGAGTTTCCCTGGGAGCTCGCCGGCGATCCCGGCGGACAGAGCGGGCACCGGCTGGTGTTCGTGCGCGGCGTTCCGCCCGAAAACCCGCTGCCGGCGATCCCGATCGTCAATCAGCCGCGGATGGCGGCGCTCGGGTGCGCGAACGATCCGCCCGATTGGGCGGCGCGTCTGATGGGCGGATTTCCGCAGCACGTCAGGATCATCGACGGACCGATCCGGCACGGGCTCGAGACCGCCGTGGCGGAAGGCTGCGAGCTGGTGCACGTGTTCACCGACGGGCTGGCCTCCGGCGCGCTCGAAGGGATCTTGTATGACCGCACCGCCGGATCGGATGCGCCGCAGCTGCATCCGGGGGACGTGTCGCGCATCCTGAGCGGCACGCGGGTCGCGCTGCTGGCGCTCTCGCCCGCGCACGAACACAATCCGGAAGCGATGACGCTCGGCGGCCGGCAAGTCCTGTCCGCGTACCGCGCCTTTGCGTATCTCGGAGCGTCCACGCTGCCGCTCCCGAGTATCATCGCGCCGCTCGGGCCGCTGCCGGGGGACCTGATGCTCAGGTTCTGGGAGCGGTTCTATTCCGAGTTGTTCGATCAGTGGCACCTGACCACGTCGCTGCAGCTCGCCCAGAAATCGTTGCCGTTCCCCGCGCCGATCGCGCTCTTCTGCCGGCATGCGGGGGGCAAGATCTTCCGCCGCGTGTCGGCCGAAGAGCCCTCCTACCAGCCCGTCCAGGCGCAGGCGGATCTCCTGCGGTCGCAGCGGCTGACGACCAACCTCGCGGCATTCAACGAAAAGTGGGGGGACGCGGACCTTCCGGACGCGGTGCGAAAGCTCCTCCAGGAGGAGCAGGACCACCAGACCCACCTCGAAGGCGAGTTGCACACCTGGATCGACGCCGAGGAGGAGCTGTGAGGCCCGAGCTGAGGTTCTTCCTCTCGGGTGGCGGCGGGGCCGGAAACGTGACCGTGACGGTCCAGGACGGCGTCAACGTGGCGCCCACGATCCTGAGCCGCACCGTGCTTGCGCTCGACGCACAGAGGCTGGAAGCGTTCCGCCGCGGCGAGATGAGCGCGGTGGACGTGGAAACCCTGGCGACCGAAGTGAACGACTGGCTGCTCGACGCGAACCTGCGCGGCATCCTGAACAACGCGCTGCCGGCGAAGGCGGGGCCCGGAGAGAACGGCGAGCGGCTCCGCCTGACCTTCGTGATCCTGGACGACATGCGCGAGGCGATCGCGCCGATCCCGCTGGAGCTCCTCTGGCACGATACGCCTGACCACCCGCTGGTCCTGCGCAACGACATCGAATCGCTCGCCTACCTGTTGTCGAAGGCGAAGACCTCCCCGGACAATCTCGCGACCCGGAACTGGCCGCTCAAGATTCTGATCGTGCGCTCCAACCCGGAAGACTGGGGCGGCAAGGTTCCGCCGGTGGTGCCGCTGCAGCAGCACATCCTGGCCGAAGCCCGCGATTTCGGACCCGGCATGGTGGAGGTACAGATCATCAGCGCGGAAGAAGACGTCGATCGCCCGGCGACGTGGCCGCAGCTGCTGGAGCACCTGAAAAAAGAAAATGACTACAACGTTCTCGTCTACCTGGGTCACGGCGAGCTGGCCGAGCCGCCCGGCGGCGGCGCCCCGATCGGGCAGTTGTACATGGAATCGCCGGACGGTGGCGGGCATCAGGCCATCGGCGCCCCGCAGCTCGCCAAGCTGCTGACCAAATTTCCCATTCCGCTGGTTCTTCTCGCCGGATGCGTGACCGCGGCGGACCCGCCCGGAATGGTCCGCCGCCGCGGCGCCGAGCAGGGTGTGGCGCAGGCGCTCGTCAACAGCAGCGAGACCGGCGTGCAGATGGCCGTGGGCATGCGCATGGAAGTGCTCGGCACCGCCGCCATGACGTTCCTGAACGAGTTCTTCACCAGTCTGCTGAAGACTGCGCCGGGCGATCTCGATCGGGCGGTATCGGAAGGGCGCAGCCAGCTTTATCTGGAAACCGGCAAGTACCCGCCGACCTGGGCTGCGCCGGTCGTCTTTCGCGCCATCGATCGGGTGCCGGGGTTCGAGTTCCTCAATCAGCCGGTAACGTTTCAAGTCTCCGGTGCGATGGCGAAGTGGCTCGACCTGCGCACGCGGCTGTGGAACGGGCTGCCCGACGCGCTCGCGCACGCCGACCAGGTGCCGTTGATTCGCGCCATGGGCGCACTCGATGCGACTGACGCGGAGCTCCGCATCGACGGCGTGAAGCACGGCCCGCTGCTGTTACCGGTGCTCCTGCAGATGGTCAGCGGACAGACGGCCACGCTCGTGATCGAGCTGGTCGGCACGCTCTCGATCGCCGAGCTCCGCGGGCGCCTCGACGTGCTGACGGCGGGCCTGGAGGTGACGAGGCTCACGATTCCCGCGGCGGTGGCGGCCGCGGGCTTCCAGTTGCTCACGAACGTCACGGACCCGAGGCAATTCGAGCTGCAGTCAGTGAACGGTCAGCCCAACAACCTGCCGGCGGGGGAGCTGCTGCACGCTGAAGTCGCGGCATCCGGCGCGGCGGCGGCGCACGTCGTGACGGTGGAGTTGCGGCTGATCGAGCCGCGCCGCCCGCTCTGGCCGGGCAACAACGTCGTCGTGGTCACGGCATAACCGGGCAGTCACGATGGCTGGCCGAGCGACGAAGTGGCTGGACGAACATCCGCAGCTGCGAACCGCGATGGCCCGCTCGGCGGTGTGGCCGCGCGTCAAGCGCGAAGCGGCGGTCACGATTCGCGGCCAGCCGATGTACGTGGTTGCCGGCGATACGCTCGGGGGCGAAGAGGAGCTGTTTCTCGATCGGCTCGCTCGTGGCGCCCGCGAGGCGGGCGCGGACGCGCTCAGCCGCGAGCTGTTCCAGGAACAGTCCCAGGCGGTGCAGGCGATCGTCCTGACGCAGCTTCTTCAGTGATCGCGAACGGGTCTTTCTTCAGGAGGATTTATGGCGCACATCGACGCAGGGTTCCGATCGCTCGACCCCTCCAGCGATCTCGGGAAGCAGGCCGCCACATCCGCGTTCTTCCTGCGGGCCAAGGAGAGGGCGCGGCGGGTCCGGATCGGGTCCCGGGAGTTCTACGTCCTCGAGGGGGATCTGGTCCTCGACGAGCAGCAGCTCGCCGAATACGCGGTGCGGAAGGAATCGGGCGCTGACCTGCCGGTCGTCGAGACCGAGGCCGCGGGCAAGACGTCGAAGCTGCTCGGCATCTCACACGGCGGCAAGTTGCTTCGATGGCGTCCCGGGAAGGTGCTGTCGTTTTACGTGGCGAAGGAGACCTTTCCCGACGCCGCATCGTATCGCAAGGCGCGCGAGAACGTCCGGACGGCTACCGAGGAGTGGATGAACGTCTGCGGCGTGGAGTTCGCGTATCGCGGGCCGCTCGATACGCACCCGGAGGCACGCCCGGGAGACGCGCTGTTCTCGGTCGTTTACGAGGACGTGCACGGCGCCTTCATCGCCGCCGCATTCTTTCCCGACGACCCGGTCGAACGCCGGGTCCTGGTCATCGATCCCTCGTACTTCCGGCCCGACCTCGGCTTCGATCCGGTGGGCGT
>JBDTSX010000129.1:0-9757 GCA_039930925.1 Acidobacteriota bacterium
TCGAGTACTTCGTCAGCTATTACGACTACTACCAGCCCGAGGCCTACGTCCCGACGACCGACTCGTACATCGAGAAGGAAGCGACGATCAACGAGGAGATCGACCGGATGCGGCTCTCGGCGACCCGCTCGCTGTTCGAGCGCCGGGACGTGATCATCGTGGCCAGCGTCTCATGCATCTACGGCCTGGGATCGCCCGAGGCCTACTACGGGATGATGCTGCCGCTCGAGCGCGGGCAGAAGATCGATCGTGACCAGATCCTGCGCAAGCTGGTCGAGATCCAGTACGAGCGCAACGACCACGAGTTCGCGCGCGGCGTCTTCCGGGTCCGCGGCGATATCGTCGAGGTGCAGCCGTCGTACGAGGACACGGCGCTGCGGATCGAGCTCTTCGGCGATGAAGTGGACGAGCTGAGCACGTTCGATCCGCTCACCGGCAAGACGCTGAAGCGGCACGACAAGGTCGCGATCTTCCCCAAGACCCACTTCGTGACGTCCCGGGAACGGACCAAGGCGGCGGTCGAGAGCATCAAGGCGGAGCTCGGATGGTACCGCGCCCAGCTCGAGTCCGAAGGCAAGGTCCTCGAAGCGCACCGCCTCCATCAGCGGACGATGTTCGACCTCGAGATGATCCGGGAGATCGGCTACTGCCACGGGATCGAGAACTACTCGCGGCACCTGACCGGGCGCAGCCCGGGGGAGCCGCCCCCGACGCTGCTCGACTACCTGCCGCCGGATGCGCTGATCATGGTGGACGAAAGCCACCAGTCGGTGCCCCAGGTGCGGGGGATGTATCACGGCGACCGATCGCGCAAGGAAGTGCTGGTTGCGTATGGGTTCAGGCTGCCGTCGGCGCTCGACAACCGGCCGTTGAATTTCGAGGAGTGGGAGGGCCGCGTGAACCAGCTGCTGTTCGTGTCCGCCACGCCCGGCCCGTACGAGCTGCGCCGGTCGGGTGGGGCCGTCGTCGAACAGATCATCCGCCCGACCGGTCTGGTGGATCCGCCGATCGAAGTGCGCCCGGTTCGGGGCCAGATTGACGACTTGCTGGCGGAGATTCGGGAACGTGCCGCGCGGCGGGAGCGCGTGCTCGTGACGACGCTGACCAAGCGAATGGCCGAGGACCTGACCCAGTACTATCAGGAGCTCGGGGTGAAGGTGCGATATCTCCATTCCGACATCGATACGCTCGAGCGTATCGAAATCATCCGCGATCTGCGGCGCGGCGAATTCGACGTGCTGGTCGGCATCAACCTGCTGCGGGAAGGGCTGGATCTCCCGGAAGTGTCGCTGGTCGCCATCCTGGACGCCGACAAGGAGGGCTTTCTGCGCTCGTCCGGCTCACTGATTCAGACCGTGGGGCGGGCCGCGCGCAACATCAACGGCCGCGTGATCATGTATGCGGACAAGATGACAGACTCCATGAAGCTCGCCATCGGCGAGACCGATCGACGCCGCACCATCCAGGAAGCCTACAACCTCGAGCACGGGATTACTCCGGCATCGATCGTGAAGAGCATCGACGAAGCGCTCAGCAGTATTTACGAACGTGACTACGTCACCGTCCCGGCTGACGAGGGAGAAACGTTCCGGACGCATGCCGAACTCGAGACCCACGTCGAGGCGCTGCAGGCGCAGATGAAGGTGGCGGCGATGAACCTGGAGTTCGAGAAAGCGGCGGCCCTGCGCGACCGCATCAAGAAGGTGCGCACGCGCGAGCTCGGCGTGGCCTGGAGCCGCGATTGATGCTGCCACTGTTCCAGAGCTGGACGAAAGCGGCGGTCCTCGAGGTCCAGGAATACGTGCTGATGCTCGGCAAGGTCGGCCGGGCCCTGGTCACGCGTCCCTTTTACCTGCGCGACATCATCGAGCAGTTCGACGTGATCGGCGTCGGCTCGCTGACCGTCGTGCTGCTGACCGGCATGTTCACCGGCATGGTGCTGGCGCTCCAGTCCGGCATTACGCTCGATCAGTTCGGCGCCCGCTCGATGGTCGGCCGGCTGGTCAGCGCGTCGATGGTCAAGGAGCTCGGGCCGGTGCTGACCGGACTGATGGTCGCGGGGCGGGTCGGGTCCGGCATCGCCGCCGAGCTCGGGTCGATGATGGTGACGGAACAGATCGCCGCGCTTCGCGCGCTGGGTACCGATCCGATCCGCAAGCTCGTGCTGCCTCGCATTCTCGCCGGCTTCCTCATGGTCCCGCTCCTGACCGTCGTCTCGGGCGGCGTCGGGATGGTGGGCGCCTGGATCGTGACCGTCACGCAGCTCAAGGTGCCGTCGAGTGTGTACTGGAACAGCGTGGTGATGGGCCTGTATATCCAGGACGTCTGGATGGGGCTCATCAAGCCGTTCTTCATCGGCTTCACGATTGCGAGCATCGGCTGCCATGTCGGGCTGCGGACGCGCGGCGGGACGCAGGGCGTCGGCCGCTCCACGACCAACGCCGTGGTGGCCAGCTCCGTGGCGGTGATTGCGGTGGACTTCCTCGTGACCAAGCTGCTCATCGCGATAATGTACTGATGGCCCTCGAACAGGCAGTCCGTCCGGCGTTGCTCGACGAAGCGCTCGGCCCGGGGGGGCCGATCATCGTGTTCGACGATGTCAGCCTGGCCTTCGACGAGCAGGAGATCCTGCGCCACGTCTCATTCACGCTGAAGACGGGGCATACCAAGATTTTTCTCGGGGCGAGCGGCGCCGGCAAGTCGACCATCCTGCGGCTGATTCTCGGGCTGCTGAAGCCGGATTCCGGGATGATCTTCGTCAACGGCGAGCGCGTCGACAATATGAGCGAGGACGACCTGATGAAGGTCCGCGGCGACCTCGGGATGGTCTTCCAGGAGGGGGCGCTCTTCGACTCGCTGACCGTGAGAGAGAACGTCGGCTATAAGCTGTTCGAGGAAACCGACATGCCGCTCGACGAGGTCAACCGCCGGGTGGAGGAGGTGCTGGGCTTCGTCGGGCTGTCGGAGTTCATCGACCGCATGCCCTCGGAGCTCTCCGGCGGCCAGCGCCGCCGGGTCGCGATCGCCCGCGCGATGACCGCGAAGCCGCGGATCCTGCTGTACGACGAGCCGACGACGGGGCTGGATCCGATTACCTCGCTGACCATCGACGAGGAGGTCATCAAGCTGCGCGATCTCGAAGGAGTCAGCTCGATCGTCGTGACCCACCAGCTGCGCGACGCCTTTTTCGTCGCCGAGAACATGGCCCGCCGCGAGAACGGCAAGCTCGAGTTCGACAAGGCGCCGCCGAAGAAAGCCGACGAAGCGGAATTCATCATGCTCAAAGACGGCACCATCCTCTTCGAAGGCAACGCCAGCGAGCTGCGCCAAGCGGCGAAGACGGATCGCTACATCGATGCGTTCCTCTCATGACGAGCGACTGTGACTTCCGTCTGCGTCTCGCGACTGTGACTTCCGACTGCGACTCGCGACTGTGACCAACGACTAACGACTAACGACTGACTGGATCATAACGATGCCTCGGACCCGCTCCCTAGCCTGGTCGGAACTGAAAATCGGCGTGCTCGCGGTCGCCGCGCTCGTGCTGGCGATCATGATCGTGATCGCGGTCGGCGGCCAGGGTGGCCTGCCGTGGAACCGCTACAGCCTCAAGACGAAGTTCCCGAACGTCCTGGGACTGAAGTCCGGCGCGGTCGTCCGGGTCGCCGGCGTGGATGTCGGAAAGGTGACTGAGGTCGAGTTCGTCGGCGCGGAAGTCCAGATCACGCTGCAGGTCAAAGAAGAGAACAAGGTGCGGATCACCGACCACTCGCGGGCGACCATCGGCTCGCTGAGCCTGCTGGGTGAGCCGATCATCGAGATCTCCCCATCGGCCGAAGGGGTGCAGCTCAAGGACGGCGATTTCCTCATTGGGGCGAAGCCGCCGGGGCAGCTCGCCGACGTGGCGGAAAACGCCACCCATACGCTCGAAGAAGCGACCGCGATCATCAAGGATATCCGCGCCGGGAAAGGCACCGTCGGCAAGCTGTTCACCGACGAGGAGATGTACAAGGAAATCAACCAGCTCGTGACCTCCACCCAGGCGGTGGCCACCTCGATCAACAAGGGCTCCGGATCGCTCGGGATGCTGATCAAGGATCCGGCCGCGTATCGGCAGGCGAATGCCGCGCTGGCCAACCTCCAGGAGATCACGCGGCGGATTAGCGCCGGCGAAGGCAGCCTGGGGAAGCTGCTCAAGGACGATGCGCTGGCCAAGTCGATCAGCAGCGCCAGCACCAATCTCGATCAGGTGACCGGGCGGCTCTCCCGCGGCGAAGGCAGCGCCGGCAAGCTGCTGACCGATCGCGAGCTGTATGACCGGTTCAACTCGGTCGCGGGCCGGATCGACAAGCTGACGACGGATCTGGAGCAGGGGCAGGGGAGCGCCGGTCAATTACTCCACGACAAGCAGTTATATGAGAACATGAACGGCGCGGCGAGCGAGCTCAAGGCGCTCATCGGCGACATCCGCAAGGATCCCAAGAAGTACCTGAACGTGCGGGTGAGTATCTTCTGATTCCGGAGGGCACAATCATGGCCAGAGACGATGGTGGTGCGGGGACGGTGATCGTGGCATTCGTGCTCGGGGCGGTTGCCGGCGCGGCTGTGGCGCTGTTGACGGCGCCAACCTCGGGCGAGGAAGCGCGCCGGGTGCTGGCGGAACGAGCGCGAGAGGGACGGGAGCGCGCGAGCGACGCGGCGCGTCAGGGGCGCGACCTCGTCAATCGCGGCAAGGAGACCATGACCGGCGCGATCGAGCGCGGCAAGGGCACGGTTACGACCGCGATCGAGCGGGGCCGCGAAGCGTACCAGCAGGCGCGTGGCGGCGCCGCGGCTCCCGCACCCGGGGGAGACACTCTGTGACCAGCGGCTGGTCCAACGTGTTCCTGGGGGGTATCGCGGCGGCCACGCTGATCATGGCGCTGATCCAGATTGGCGCGATCATCGCCGCGCTCCGGTTGGCGCGCCAGGCGCAACTGGTGATCACGTCGGTCCAGCAGGAAGTCCGGCCGCTCGTCGCGAAGGCGCATGCGATCGTCGACGAGGCGTCGCGCACGGTGGCGATTGCCAGCTCGCAGGCGCAGAAGCTCGACCGCGTGGTGACCGACCTGTCCCGCCGGGTCGAGGAAACGGCCGCCGTGGTGCAGGAGGCGATCGTGACCCCGGCACGCGAAGGCATAGCGATCATGGCCGCGATCAGGGCTGCGTTTGGCTCGCTTCGCGGCTTCCGCGATCTCCGGCCGCGGACCGGGCACAGCGACGACGAAGACCCGCTGTTCATCGGCTGACGCGCCGGCAAACAGTCCTTTACGAACGCGGGGGAGCGTGGTACAACGGGGCCTCACAATCCAGCTGAGGTGTACGCCATGCTGCTCCCGTCAGGCCGTGCGTTCCGCCGGTCGTCCTGCCTCGCCGTTTTCGCCATTCTGACCTATGCGCCAATCAGCGCGGGAGGCCTTCCCGGCGGGCCCGACTCCAAGTCGGCCGCATCAGCCAAGGAGCTGACGCAACTCCTCGATGCCGGCAAGCTCGAAGCCATGGCGGCGGCCGATCCGTCCAGCCCGGACACCTTCGTGGCCGCGCTCTACATCCCCGGATCCCAGCTGCTCGTCATCTCCGCCAAGTACACCGCCCCGACGCTGCTCCTCGACAAGATCAAGGCGGGCGATTTCCGAGGCGTCTATATGGACCTGCACTCGGCGTCAGTCAAGGAGACGCGGATGTTCGTGCAGGATCAAGGCGCCGACGGCCTGATGGTGCGAGCGAGCGGCGATGGCGCCGACTCGTTCGACGAAGCGGACAAGCCGCACACGCTCGACGGGGCCAAGAAGGAGAAGACCAGCGAGGCGGAGTACGCGAAGCTCTACGCCGACGCCGACGAGCGCTACGCGAAGATGCTGGCGGTGCTGGTGGGGCAGGCCAAGCAGCCGAAGCCGAAGCCCGGATCGTAGATTCATCGCGGCAGCATCTCGACGCCGCAGGCATGACTGATTTTGACATTCCCACCGACCGCGGATCGCGGATCCCCCCTCGCGACCCAGCAGGGGCTTCTGTTGAAGGGCGTGGAGAAGCGATTGCCCGGGTTCCATCTCGGTCCTGTCACGCTCTCGCTGCGGCCAGGACGGGCGTGCGGCCTGCTCGGACCGAATGGGGCCGGCAAGACCACACTGCTCAACCTGATTGCGCTGCAACTCAGGCTCTCTGACGGAGCGATCACGCTCAACAGCGCGCCGATCGTCTGGGGCGACGCCGCGTGGAAGGAACGTTTCAGCTACATTCGCGAAACCGTGGCCTTCTACGACGAGCTGCCGGTGTCGGCAACGCTGAGGCTGGCGGGGGACCTGTATCAGCAGTGGGATGCCCGCTTTGCGGCCGAGTTGCTCGATCGATTCCAGCTGGATCCGCGCAAGCGCGTCGGGACATTGTCGAAGGGCAACAAGGTCAAGCTGGGTATCGTCGTTGCGCTCGCGCACCGGGCCGATCTGGTCATGCTGGACGAGCCGACCGCCGGCCTGGATCCGACGGTCAGAGCCGAACTGCAGACGATTCTCCGTGAGCTGCTGGCCGCTGATCCGCAGCTGATCGTGGTGTTGTCGTCGCACATCTTCGAGGACCTGGAGCGGGCGGCTGACGACATCGTGATTGTGCGGCACGGCCGAGTCGTGTTCCAGGACGAATTACGTTCGCTGGAATCGGCTCCGCTCTACCGGATGCGGGAGGGATATGTGCTCGAGAACGCCGACGCCCGTGTGGCGTGGACGCGCTCCGGCCGCGTCTGGATGGTGCCGACGGTCGAGGCCGCCGAGCGACTGCGGTCCTTCCCCGGATGTGAACTGGTGCCCGGCGGCGCGACGCTCGATGCCGTCTATCACGGCACGGAGCATCTCTGCGCCTGAGACAGATGCGCGCGCTGATCCGGAAGGACGTGCACGTGCACCGGCTCGGCATGGCCGGCACCGCTGCGGTGCTGCTCGGTCTTCCCGCGCTGGCCGGGCTCGTGAAGCCTGACGCGAGCGAGGCATCGGGAACCAGCCTGATCGTGAACCTGAATTTCATTTTGGTGCTGGTGTGGGGAGACTGGCTGGTGTCCCGGGAGAAGACGAAGGGGACGATCGGCTGGCTGCGGACGCTGCCCGTGCCGGAGGAGACGATGGTCACCGCGAAAGTGGCGACCTACATGCTCGGATGCGTCTCGCTGTGGATCGCCTCCACCGTGCTGTACTGCCGGCACTTCTACTTTCCAGCACGCTGGCGCGAGTGGGTCCTGGTCCTGTGCGCGCTGATGTTTTTCGGGACCGTCTCGGTGTGCGGCCGTTTCCGGTTCCGCCAGAAGCTCGGCCAGGTGCTCCCGCCGCTTGTGCTCGGCGTCCTGGCCGGCGCGTACTACGTGCTGGTGCGCATGGCGCCGGCGGAGACCGCGCGGCTCACCGTGCGTGGGATGCAGCCCAGGTTCGTGGTGCCGGAGGCCGCGGGTATCCTTGCGTTGTCGGTTGCGGTGGTGTGGGTCACCGTCGCCTGGCTGCGGCGGGCCGAGACCTTCCAGTTAGTGGAGTAGCGCGGTTGCCGGGAAAACTGGCAATCGTGTACACTCGACGCCAGTCCTTCAGTTGGGCGCTTGGCTCAGCGGTAGAGCATCGCCTTCACACGGCGGGGGTCGCTGGTTCGATTCCAGCAGCGCCCACCAACTAAACGTAACAAAATACTGGACTTACGGTCACGGCCCCACGCGGGGCCGTTGCTGCGTACAGACCGGGGGTGCATTAGGGGTGCATTTTTCCCCTGGTAAAGCTTGATGCGCGTCCGGTGACCCGGTTGTCTAGGCGCGGTAGAGGCTGCGGTGTGAGCGCTTGGTGGTCTCGCCCGACGCCGTCGTCCTGATCCGAATCAATGGGCGCCCAGCTCTAGCCGAAGGGCAACCTAGAAACCTGAAGGGCCACAGATGGGAAGACGTTCACCAGAACGGACGCGCCTCGAGGCTTCGCCGCGGCGCCGAACGGGCCTGGTGGCAGACTTCGACGTGAGCCTGCGGTTCCAAGTGCATCGTCCATCACTGCCACATCGTGAAGATTCGCGGCACCAGCTACCGCATGCGGCAGCACACTGATCTCTGCGACGCGCTCCACGCCACGCCCATCCGGAAGTCGCGCGGACAGGTCGTCGGTGCACTCGTCAGGAGGTCGCGACGAACTGAGGCTCGTCCCCTCACCGACCTGTCAATTTTCATCCGCGGAAATGTCAGATTTTTAACCGCCGTTGACAGTAGGGTAGCTGTGGGTTCAGCCGATTCGAACCTACAACCTTTGGCCCGCGAGTCACTGGGCCGCTTTACTTGGTAGCTTCGGCCTCTACCCAACTGCCATTGATGCGCACCACGACCTGCAGCGGTTGCGGGCCCCCTTGCAAAAAGGCCTTCCAGAGATTCTGGAAGCCCTTTTTCATCACCGATGCGAATCCACGGTTCACGGCCTGCGTCGCCTTGATCAGCGCCCTGCCAGTCCTGAGATCACGCATTCTCGGGAGCTGACGCGCGCCAGCTAATTCCCAGCGCCAACGAACTATCGATCCCCCCACTTCCTTCGGGAGGCGGGTGCGAAACCGGCCACAAGGCCGGTTTCAGTGTTTTTGGCGATGCTGTGCCGACGTCGGTCTGGGATGTCGCGCTGTTGCCGGCAGTGCAACTCGTCTCTGGAGGCCGCAGGTGCACTGGAGATCCAGCTGTACGTCGGTCGGATGGTCTGGAATCGTCTGCGCTACGTGAAGAACCCGGACACGGGCAAGCGCGTGTCATGACTGAATCCGTCGGCCGAGTGGATCACGAAAAGCGTTCCGACGCTGCGCATCATCGCCGACGAGTTGTGGAACGCCGCGAAAGAGCGACAGTGGGCAACGAGGCGCGCGGTCGCGGACAGCGGCAGTATGGGAGGAGCGCGGCGCCCGCAGTACCTGTTCTCCGGGCTGACGAAGTGCGGCGTGTGCGGCTCGGGTTTCATCATGGTGCAGCACGAATCGGTTGTCGTGCTTCGGAGCACGGTACAAGGGCATCTGCGACAACGGCCTGACCATCCGCGGCGACGAGGTCGAATCGCGCGGACTTAAGGCGCTACAACAGAAGCTGCTGAACCAGGAATTGTTCAAGAGTTCTGCGATGAGTTCACGCGCGAGATGAACCGGCTGCGCATGCAGCACCGTGCGGACTTCACCGCGGCCGAACGCGAGATCGAGCGGATCGAGGCTCGCCGCAAGAAACTGGTCGAATCCATCATGGACGGCGTGCCTGCCAGCGAGGTCAGGGACGAGCTGAAAGTGAACGCGTTGCGACGCGAAGCGCTCCAGGCGAGGTCGCCGCGGCTGACGAGCCGCCGCCCCTTCTGCATCCGGAGATGGCCCGCATCTACCGCACGAAGGTTACGGAGCTCGCCGGGGCGCTCCAGCAGGCCGAAAGTCGTGTCGAGGCGACCGAGGCCCTGCGCGGCTTCGTGGACGCCATCGTGCTCACGCCAGCGGCGAACGGGAAGGAACTCGGCATCGAATTGAGAGGCAATCTGGCCGCCATGCTCGGGCGACCGTACAAAGAAAAAGGCCGTCGGAATCCGACGACCTCTCCTTGCAAGTAACTTTGGTTGCGGGGGCCTGCAACCGCCGGTACTTGCAGCTGTGGAGCGGGGCGGCGTGACCTCAGAACGGCGCTTCTGAATCGCGCGCTCATTCTTTCCTGCGCATCGTGTCAAAGGCAGCTATCTGCTTGACGGTGCAGCAC
>JBDTSX010000130.1:0-9743 GCA_039930925.1 Acidobacteriota bacterium
TGAGCCACAAGGTCGAGAGATCGCCGATACGAAACAGCGGCTTGGACGGGTCGGCGGTCTGTCCAAGGGCCACCGCCCGCCCCAGGACGACGCCGGTTATTGGCGAACGAAGCACCAACGTCGAAGGACTCGCACCCGCGCCGGCCTGATCCGAGGCGCCGAGTGCTTGGAGCCCGGCACGGGCGCCGCGCACCTGCGCCTCCGCGGCGATCATTTCGTTTTCGGCTTCCTGGACTTCGCGCGCCGGAACAATCTGTTCGGCGTTCAGCCCACGCTTCCGATCGAGCGTCCGCTGCGCCAGATCGCGCCTGGCTTCTGCGGTCGCGAGATCGGCCCGGGCTCTGGCCAGGTCGCCGCTCTCGAGCGTCGCAAGGGGTTCGCCCACCCGTACTCGTTGTCCTTCAACGGCTCGTAGAGCCACGACCCGCGCCGGCAACGGAGCGCTCACCTCCGCGTAGGCATTCAGGTTGACGCCGAGCTCTCCCAGGAGACTGGAGGCTTCTCCCCCGAGGTGCAGCTCCACCTTCGAGGTGGTGATGCGCAAATCGCGGAGCATCTCCTCGCTCACCTGGACGATGTTGTCTGCCCGCTTCGGTTCGGCGGTGGATGACGCGCCGGTCTGTATCCCGACGTCTTTCGGCGCCTCTTGGCGACCGCACCCGGCGATGCCGAGGATCACAACGAAAGGCATGCATGTGCGCGTGATGTACATCATTGAAGGACTCCCGAGGCGGCGTCCTGCTCGATGGCGGCCTCCGCGACTTCCAGTAAGCGGCTCAGGTATTCGAGTCGCGTGTCAACGAGCTCGCGGCGGACCAGCAACAGTTCCGGCAGACTGATCTGGCCGACTTCGAAACTGCGGCGTGCCAACGTATCGTTCTCGTCCATGCCCGGCATCGCGTCCTGCTCGAACGCGTTCAAGGCAGCCTCGCGAGCCGCATAGGCGGCGTACAACGACCGGACCTCCGATTCGATCGAGGCACGGGTGGTCTCCAGCTCGAGACGCACGCGCGACGCGCGTGCCGTGCCGGTGGCGCGCAGTTCTTGTCCCTGGTTGAACAACGGGAGCGTGACGGTCAGCTCACCGAGCACCGCTCTGTGACCTTCCTCGCGTTTCATGCGCGCGCCCAACCCGACATCCGGGCGGGCCGCCGCGCGTCCGAGGCGGACATCAGCTTCGGCGTCACGGACCTCTGCCTCCATGGCGCGAAGGTCGGGGCGATTCGTGGCTGCAGCCAGAAGGCTCGCCAACTCGGGCCGCCGCTGAAGGCGCAACGAGCCGGCAGCCACGACCATGCTTCCGGAAGGGAGGCCAACCAGGCGCTGAAGTTCCGCGGCAGCCCTCGTTCGGTCGCCTTCCGCCGCCAGTCGGGCCGCACGGGCCCGCGCCAACGAGATCTTCGCGATGTTCACGTCGAGCAGCGCGATGTCGCCGGCCGCGTTCCTGCGGTCGGCCACGGTCATGACCGCCGCCGCAACGGCCTCGGAGCCTCGGAGCAACTCGACCCGTTCCTGTGCGTACAAGGCACGCAGATAGGCGAGCGCGACGGAGCGGAGCGCCAATCGTCTCGCGTCGTCCGCCGAGGCGGTCTCGCGCGCGATCCCGGCCTCGGCCCCGGCGATCCGGGCCGCCCGCTGTCCGCCGGTTTCGAATAACTGGGCGAATCCCACATCGAGGTCCGTGAGCGTTCCGGCATCCGTGTTTCGAGGACCTGTCCCGACGTCGATCGTGGGATTGTCACGAAACCGGACGCGGGCACCGAAGAGCCGTCCGCGCGCCTCCTCGATCCGCGCGCGCGCGATTAATACCGCGGGGGCCTGCTCACGGGCTCTGGCCAGCGCCTCTTCGAGTGACAACGATATCGACTGCGCCGCGGCACTCGACTGCAACAGGCAGACGAATACCGGCACCGCAGCACACTGCCGCAACGTCATGGTGCCTCGCTGACCAACCGGGCGCGTCAAACGCGACCGGGCTTAACGAATCAAGACATCAGAGGGCGAGCGAGGTGAGCTTCGGGACGTGGAAAATCTTGGAGGGAACAACCCGGGGAAGGCCGCGCGAGTAGCGATCGATGAGCGTCTGCCTTACCAGGGTCGAGGTGACCGGTACTGTGAGATCAGGAACGATTACCTGCACGCCGCACGCACACGTGGTACAGGTTGGCGGGCAGGTTCCGTCCGGCTGCGTATCCTGAAGGCTGGTGCACGGCTCCGGACGGACGAGCGCTTCGAGCCCCGTCGCATCGATGACGAGGAACCCAAGCACGAGCAGGAAGAGGAGACGGCGCACCACCTTGGTGTATAGCACGATGGGCGTCGGCCTGGCCAGCCTCGCTTGTCTTCATGAGAAGCGCCGGCGTGTCATCGATCATCGGTCGCGGGAGTTCACCCACCTCGGTCCGAGTGATCGGATCGCTCGTCGAGTCGATCTGGGCGGCCACTCGGGCGCGAATCTCATCGCGAATCTGACGCACCTCTGCGACAGGCCGATTCTTCGGTCCGTCAGGGGCCAGTCCTCTCTCTCCAGGACGCCGGCACGACCTTCGCGACGATGAGGAACCGGACGTTACGGTCGATGAACGCGCGCCGTAGATCGAGGACGTCCTGATTCATCGGGGACTCACCGCGCAGGCGCCACTGGGCTTCGCTCAACTTCCAGACCCGGAGAACGCGCTCCTCGACCGGCAGTGCCGCCCAGAACCGGGCATCGTCCTGATCATGCGCCGTCAGGGACGGAGACACGCGCACCTCCATGCGGTCCGGCGCGCAGTGGCAGTGTCGATCGCGTCAATTATCGCAAGTCAAGATACGCGGCGTTCAAGAACCTGTTCTTCATTTCTTCAGCGCCGATCGGCGCGTTGACGTCATAGACGCCGACCCGTCGCATTCGCTCGACACGGATGCAGCTACGGGATCTTGATCCCGGCCTGGTCCCCGGCCTGACCCCAGTTCCGGTTGAACAGGCCGCGCACATACCAGAATCCGGTAGACGGCCGGAACACCGCGATGTCGGCCTTGCCGTCGCCGTCGAAGTCGGCCGGCACCATGGTGTCGATGCTGGCCCCCCAGTCCGCGATCGTGTACGAGCCGTCGATCGAGGACTTGATGAACCAGCGTCCGAGCGACTTGCGGAACACGGCGAGGTCCGCCTTGCCGTCGCCGTCGAAGTCCGCCGGAGCGGGCACGTCGCCATTCAGGCCCCAATCGACGACGATGTAGGTGGCGGTCACGCGGTTGTAGATGTACCACTGGCCGGTGGACGGACGGAAGACCGCGATGTCGGTGCGTCCATCACCGTCGTAGTCCGCCGGTTCCGGGACGTCGCCGCTCATCCCGAAGTCGAGCGACACGTAGCTCGTGCTGCCCGTGGAGGAGAGCAGCACCAGCCATCGGCTGGACGACGGACGGAACACCGCCACGTCGGCTTTGCCGTCGCCGTCGTAATCGCCCGGAACGGCGAGGTCCCCCGGGAGACCCCAATCCAGCGTGACGTAATCGGCAAAATTGGTGGAGGAGCGGAGGAGATACCAGCGTCCGGTCGAGGGGCGGAACACGGCCGGATCGATCTTGCCGTCGCCGTCGTAATCGCGCGCGACCGTGACGTCGCCGCTGACGCCGAAGCCGCGGATCGTGTAATCGGTGAAGCCGCTGAGGCTGCGCAGGGTCACCCACTCGCCCGTCGACGGCCGGAAGACGGTCAGGTCCGCCCTGCGATCGCCGTCGAAATCACCCGGCATGGTCAGGACCGCGGGCAGAGGCCGGCCGAGCGGCACGTCTCCCGCGGCGCCCCACACGACGGTCTCGCTGCCATCGGTCGCGTGATTCTTGAAATACCAGGTGCCGGTGGCGCGGCGGAAGACGCCGAGCTCGGCGGCGCCGTCGCCGCTGCGATCGATCGCGACCGGCACGTCGCCGGGCACGCCCCACGTCTCGCTGTACTGATCCTTGATGTACCAGGCGCCGGTGGCGGGGCGGTAGACCGCGAGATCGGCCGTGCCGTCACCGTTGTAGTCGGCGGGAACCGGGATGTCGGCGGCGAATCCCCACGTCGCCGTCGTGAGACCGCGCACGAACCAGGTGCCGGTGGACGGGCGGTACACGGCGATGTCGGTGATCCCGTCGCCGTTGTAATCGGCGGGCACCGGCAGGTCGCCGCTCAGGCCCCACGTGAAGGTCCCGCCGTTGCGCACCAGCCACTCACCGGTCTTCGGGCGGAAGACCGCCATGTCCGTGATGCGATCGCCGTTATAGTCCCCGGGCACCGGAATATCGCCGGCGAGACCCCAGCTCACCGTGGCGCCGCCGTTGACGTACCAAGTGCCGTTGGCCGGCCGGAACACGGCTACCTCCGGGCTGCCATTGCCGTCGTAGTCACCAGGGACCGGGAGGTCGCCTGGCGCGCCCCAGTCCGTGTCCGGCTGCCCGGCGACAAAGAAGCGGCCGAGCGCGGGACGGAAGACGGCGATGTCGCTGATCGCGTCGTGATTGAAGTCATTCGGCACCCGGCGCGTCGTCGACGCGCCCGCCTGCGCGATCGTGAACGGCAGCCCCGCAATCGTGAGCGCGACCGTGCGCGATGACGGGCTCGGATTGATCGAGGTCACCCACGTGATGAGCGCCGAGTCGGCGCCGGCGCTGTCGGACGTGACCGTGACGAAGGTGCTGCTCGGTGCGGACCATGGGCAGCCCACGTTCGTCGTGAGCATGACCGATCCGGCATTGACGCCGGACGGCACCGCCGCCGAGGAGGACGACAGCGCGTAGGCGCAGGGCTGTATGACGAAGCTCCCGATCGACTCGACGAACGATTCCGATCCGCTCAGATAGCCGGCGCCCCGGTAGTATCCGCGCGCGCGGACGGACACGGTCTGGCCCGTCGGCAGGTTGAGTCCGGCCAGCTGCCAGCCGCCAGGCCTGCGGCTGCCGGCCCCGAGGACCGTGTAGGTCACCGCGTCAGTGGACGACTCGAAGGTCACCCGCCAGAGCTCGGGTCCGGGCCCGCCGCGGGACCAGCGGACCGCGGTTCCGCCGGCCACGACCTCGAGGCTCTGGACGGGCGCGCTGGTGTTCCCCAGGCGCCCGGTGCGACTGCGTGGGGCGAGCCCGCTCCCGCCGCCGCCGAGCGTCGAAAACCACCCGGCGACGAGAATCTTGCCGTCCGCTTGCAGCATCAGCGAGGTCACCTGATCGTTCGCACCAGGATCGAAGCCGGGATCGAGTGTGCCGTCTGCATTGACCCGCCCGATGTGCTGGCGCGAGCTCGTGCCGCTTCCGCCTCCGCCGAGCATCGTGAAGCTGCCGCCCAGGAGAATCCTGCCATCCGCCTGTACCGCCATGGATCCGATGGCATCGTTCGCTCCCGGATCGAAGCTCGCATCGACCGATCCATCGGCGTTGAGCCGGCCGACGTAGGAGCGTGGCAAGCCGCCGAGCGTTGTCAGCTGGCCGCCAAGCAGAATCTTCCCGTCTGCCTGTGTCGCGATCGCGAAGAGCGCGTTGCCGGTGGAGGCTGGCGCGAAGCTCGTATCGACCGATCCGTCGAGGTTGAGCCGGGCAATGCGCTGCCGCGGCGTGACCCCGGTTCCGCCGCCGCCCACCTTGGTGAAGAGGCCGCCGACCAGAATCTTTCCATCGGCCTGCTGCATCATCGTCAGGATGCTGCCGTCTGTGCCAGGGTCAAAGCCCATGTCGACGGAGCCGTCGGCGTTGAGTCGGCCGATGTGATTTCGGGGCGTCGTGCCGGTGCCCCCTCCGCCGAGGGTCGTAAAGGTGCCGGCGACGAGGATCCTTCCGTCGATCTGCAGCGCCATGGCCAGCACGTTGCCGTTGGCGCCCGGATTGAAGGCCGCGTCGAGGCTGCCGTCGGCATTCAGCCTCCCGAGATAGCTGCGAGGGGTGGTGCCGGTGCCGCCCCCGCCGAGCATCGTGAAGGCGCCGGCGATCAGGATTTTTCCATCCGGCTGCGCGGTCATGGCCTGGAGCCGGCTGTCCGCACCAAGGTCGTACGTGACATCGACCTGGCCGTCAGCGGTCAGGCGCGCGATGTTGTTGCGCACGATCGCCCCGGTCCCGCCGCCGTCCAACGACGTGAAATAGCCGCCGATGATGACTTTGCCATCCAACTGCTGTGCCTGCACCGTCACGACCGCGTTCGCCCCAGGATTGAACGTGTCCGCGAACGGCTGCGCCTGCACGGCGGTGCCGATGGCGAGCATGGCGCCGCTGAGCGCGGCGATACGGCAGGCGCAACGGATCGAGGGCATGAAACGGACTCCTCGGTGAAGGGATGGCCCGCCGAAGCGAAGGTAACGAGGGGCGACGGGGAGGCTCACCGCAACCAGAATCGGAGGAAGCCTAGCACCTGCGGCGGTGAGAAAACCAGTCGGCCGATACTTCTGCGGTTTACAGGGCTGAGGAGGGTTGCGCCGGGACCTGGTTTCCTCACCCCGACTTCGGCGGCCCGATCGTGCGTTGTCCTAAACCCCCGGTCCAACAGCTTGGAACAAACGGGGTCGCGGCTTAGTATTGAGCGCGTCGAGGGCTTCACGGCCGCGCAGTGACGAAGCTGGTAGGCTGATTGCTCGCCGAACGCCGGTCTCAGCGAGCTCAGTCGAGGAGGACGGAGATGTCAGAGGCACAGCTGTTCGCGGCGACGACCTTCACCGAAATTTACGAACGCGTTCTGGTCAAGCCGCTGTTCAGGCCATTCGCAGAGCAACTGATTGCGCGCATCGCGCCGAATCGTGGCGATAGCGTCCTCGACGTCGCATGTGGCACCGGCATTGTGGCTCGTGGTGCGCGTGAGCGCCTCGGGCCGGATGCGCGGATTGTCGGCGTCGATGTGGCGCCGGCGATGCTCGCGGTCGCGCGGACGGTCGATCCCTCGATTGACTGGTTGGAGGGGAATGCGGTCTCCCTTCCGGTGAGCGCCGATGAGCATTTTACTGTCGTGACCTGCCACCAGGGACTACAGTTCATGCCCGACAAGCCCGCTGCGATTCGTGAAATGCGGCGAGTACTCGCACCGGGCGGCCGCGTCGCGATCGCCACCTGGCGCTCGCTCGAGGACGTCCCGGGCGTGCTCGAACTGAATACGGTGGCCGAGCGGCATGTGGGCCGGATCGTCGATTCGCGTCATGGCTTCGGAGACGGCAATGCGCTGAAAGATCTGCTGATCGACGCCGGGTTCAGCGGCGTCAACGTGGAAACGCTTGGACATGACGTTCAATTCGCTGATGGTGCACTGTTCGCGCGGCTGAATGCGATGGCAGTGATCGGCATGAGCGAAAAAGGCAAGGCGATGAGCGAGGCGGAACGTGGCGAACTGGCCGGCCGGATCGCCGCCGAGAGTGGGGACGCGATCGCAAAGGCCTCAAAGAACGGCATCTTCGTGCTTTCTCTCACCACGAACATCGCTACAGCCACCATCTGACGCTGGCGGCGTCACTGTTGCCACAGCTGCCAACGAAAGGCGGTGCGCCCCCGTCTAATGGGACCATGGACACGCTCCTCGCCGATCTTCGCTTTGGCCTGCGGCTGGTCCGCAAGAGCCCTGTCTTCGCGCTGATCACGATCGGGACGCTGGCCCTCGGAATTGGCGCCAACGCGGCGATCTACTCGGTCGTCGACTCGGTCCTCGTGCGGCCGCTGCCTTACCTCGACGCCGACCGCCTCGTGATGGTGTGGGAGGACGCCAGTTTCGTCAGCTTTCCTCGTAACACGCCGGCGCCGGGCAACTACTTCAGTTGGAAAGCACTGAGCCGCGCATTCACCGACATCGCGGCGACACGGGGGGCCAGTGCCAGCCTGACCACGGGTGGACCGCCGGAACAGGTGATCGGACGGCGGGTCACGCCCAATTTCTTCTCGGTGCTCGGTGTCAAGCCCGTTCTGGGACGGACGTTCACGGACGAGGAGGATCGCAGCGATGCTTCCGTGACGATCATCAGTTACGGGTTGTGGCAACGGCGGTATGGAGGCAGTCCGGACGTCATCGGCAGCGACACGACGATGAACGGCGGCCGCCGGACGATCATCGGCGTCATGCCCCGGGGGTTCGTCTTCCGCAACCGGGACGTGGACTTCTGGAACCCGATCCACTTCACACCGTCCGATGCCGGGCAACGAGGGTCGCATTATCTGAACGTCGTCGCGCGCATGGCCCCTGGGATTACGCTGGATCGCGCAGTCGCAGACATGCGCGACGTGGCCGGCCGGCTCGCTCGTGAGTACCCCGATACCAACCGCCAGGTAGGGTCTGTGGTCGTACCGATCAAGGACGACCTGCTCGGCGACACGAAGCTCCAGCTGATCGTTCTGCTCGGCGCCGCCGCGTGCGTCCTGCTCATCGCGTGCGCCAACATCGCCAGCTTATTGCTGTCACGCGGCCTGAACCGCCGCAACGAAATGGCTGTCCGCGCCGCAATCGGGGCCACTCGCGGCCGCCTGGTCAGGCAGATGATCATCGAGGGCATGATCCTGTCCGTTGCCGGCGGCGCGCTCGGCATCGCGCTGGCCCCTGCCGGCATGCGGGTCCTGGAGACGATGGTGCCCGTCACCGTCGCGGCGCCACCGACCACCGCGCTCGATCTGCGGGTGGTGGAGTTCGCATCTCTCCTGGTGGCGGCGACGGGGATCCTGTTCAGCATCATCCCGGCCGTGCAGACCGCCCGCGCCTCGCTGACCCAGTCGCTCCAGCAGGGCGGTCGCGCGGGCATCGGCGGCCGCGCCTTTACCCGCGACGCACTGGTCGTCGTCCAGATCGCGGTCGCGCTGGTGCTGCTCGTTGGCGCGGGTCTGCTGATCCGGACTCTCGCCAACCTGCGTGCGATTGATGTCGGGTTCCGCACCGAGCGACTGCTGACGCTTCGGACGACGCTGCCGGCGACAAAGTACCAGAATCCGACCGACCGCCTCGCGTTTTACGATCGGGTCATCACGGGGGTGCGCGCGCTTCCGGGAGTTGAGAACGCCGCCTACGTCTCCACCTTGCCGTTTCTCAGCATCGGCAACACTACCGGCTACCGGATCGAAGGCCGCGAGGGGCTGCCGACGCAGGATGCGTTGTATCGCGTCGGCACCGCTGCCTACCTGAAGGCACTTGGCGTCCAACTCGTCGAGGGGCGGCTGCCCGACGAACGGGACGGCCGCGATGCGCCGCCGATCGTGGTGATCAACGAGACCTTCGCCCGCCTGCACTGGCCGCACGAGAACCCCGTAGGGCACCGTGTCGGATTCGGCGGCCCCGACGCCCCCTTGCGGACAATCGTCGGCGTCGTCAAGGACGTGCGCGAGCGCGGCTATCAGCTGGAGATGAAGCCGGGTGCGTACGTGACCTACGCGCAGGTGCTGACGTCTTGGCTGCCGGAGAGTCTGGTCGTGCGCACCACCGCCGACCCGACGGACCTCGCGCCTGCGATACGCCGCGTGATCGGCGCCGTGGACCCGGAGCAGCCGGTCTCGGCCGTCCGCACCATGGACGACATCGTCTCGCTCAGCGTCGTCGATCGCCGGGGCCAGACGATGTTGCTGAGCGCATCTGCCGGCCTCGCGCTGCTCCTGGCCTGCCTGGGACTGTTCGGGGTGCTGTCGTATGCGGTGACGCAGCGGACGCGGGAGATCGGCGTTCGTCTCGCGCTCGGCGCCACGGCGGGCGGAATCGCGAGGCTGGTGATCGGTCGGGGCCTGGCGCTGACGGCTGCCGGTCTGGCCGCCGGGCTGGCGCTGTCGTTGGTCGCCAC
>JBDTSX010000131.1:0-9723 GCA_039930925.1 Acidobacteriota bacterium
GGCGCGCCCCTGTTCGAGGGCCGGATCGCCCGCGTCGGCTCCGGCGCGGCGCCGGTCGCGGACAGCGCCCGCTTCGACGTGCCGGCCGGCCGCATCGAGATCGACATGACGATTGTCGACATCGAGGGGAAGGTGCTGGACACCGACCTCAGGGATTTCGAGGTGCCGGATTTGAAATCAGGGAGGCACGGCCCGGTACTGATGTCGCCGGAGGTCGTGCGCGCGCGCTCGCTGCCTGACTTCCGGCTCGCCAGCGCCGATCCCGACGCCGCTCCGTCATCACTGCGCACCTTCGCGCGCGGCGATCGGCTCCTCATCCGCGTGCCCGCGTTCGACTCGAGCGGCACCGCGGTGCAGGTGACGGCCAAGGTCCTGAATCAGATGGGCCAGCCGATGCGCAGCATCGACGCCACGCCCGCCGCGCCGCGTGAAGGGGTGACCGAGTTCGCGCTGCCGTTGTCGTGGCTCGTGCCGGGCTCGTACCTGCTGGAGGTGTCCGGAATGAACGCGAACGGCGCGGTCAAAGAGCGCGTGGCGTTCAGGGTCACCGGGTAGCGCGGCTTGCCTCTGCCAGCGTCAGGGCCGATGTCACGTGTTGTGTTCCGGCCGGCAGCGGCTTCATGACCGCCGTGTCGCGCGCCAACAACGTGTTCGGGTCGATCAACAACTGCCTCTCATCGGAAAATCGCATCCGAAGTCAGCGGGACCGAAGCAGGGCCCGACCGAGCGGGCGTGACGGGCCGCTTGGGTGCGGGGGAGCGGGATCTCGTCGGGGCTCCTGTCCACGATGCGCCGTCGTTTCACTCCCGCCTCGCGTGACGCGTCAGCCGCCCATCCAGGTGGCGCCGCACGTCCGGCCACTCCGTCGCCAGGATGCTGTACAACACCGAGTCGCGCACGCTGCCGTCGCGCCGCGCCGCATGATGCCGCAGCACGCCGTCTTTCTTCGCGCCGAGCCCCTCGATCGCGCGCTGCGAGCGGAAGTTGAAGTTGTCGGTCCGCAGACCGACGACCCGGCACCCGAGCGTGTCGAACGCGTGCCGGAGGAGCAGCAGCTTACACGTCGTATTGACGTGGGTGCGCTGCTGGCTCGCGGCGTACCAGGTGTAGCCGATCTCCACGCGATCGATGGCCGCGACGATGTCGTGGTACCGCGTGCAGCCCACGATCGCGCCGCTGGCCACGTCGCGCACGGCCCACGGCAGCATGTGGCCGTCGCGCTGTCCCGCGAGCGCCGTGTCGACGTATGCCGACACCCCCTCGGGAGTCGGCACTCCGGTGTACCACAGGTCCCACAGGCGACCGTCCTCCACCGCCGCGGCGAGCGCTGCTCGATGGCCGGCGGTCAGCGGCTCGAGACGGATGCCGCCTCCTTCGAGAACAATCGGTCGCACGTCAATCATGGGTGGCAGCCTACCGCAAAGTGGTTTCATCGGCAGGGCCAATTCACGCGCGGGCGCGGTCGGGTAGTGGGTCAGTCTGGGATGCGCCGATTGAAACCAGCGAACCGACGCTGCGGTGGCGGCCCATGCGCGACCACGTTCCTGTAGCGCGTCACCGGCCGAACTGTATCTCAGGCCGTTTGATCTTGGGAGTCCGACGATTTCTTCGGTGGGGGTCCGTCGACCTGACGACGACGGAGTTTCACCGCACGACATTGCCTCGCGGCACGCTGCCGCGCGATGGTTACACCTGACGCAGCCGCTCCGCCGCGCGCTCGAGCGTCTCGTCTTTCTTCGCGAAGCAGAACCGCAGCACGCTCGGGGCCGGTGTGCGGTAGAGGAACGGCGAGGTGGGAATCGACGCCACGCCGTGCTCCTTCGTCAGACGAATCGCGAACGCCGCGTCCGGCTCCGCGGTGATCCCGGAGTAATCCATCAGCTGGAAATAGCTGCCGCGGCTCTTCAGCGGCCTGAACCGCGAGCCTTCCATCAGCGTCAGGAACAGGTCGCGCTTGGCCTGGAAGAACGGCGCCAGCTCCGCGAGTCCGCGCCTCGACGTGAGGAAGTCCGCAAGCGCGTACTGCACCGGCGTCATCGTCGAGAAGGTGACGAACTGGTGCACCTTGCGGAACTCCGCCGTCAGCGCCGCGGGCGCGACCGCGTAGCCGATCTTCCACCCGGTCGTGTGATAGGTCTTGCCGAAGGAGCCGACCACGAAGCTGCGTGCCGCGAGCTCGGGATGCCGCGACATGCTCTCGTGCTGCACTCCGTCGAAGATGATGTGCTCGTAGACTTCGTCGCTGATGATCAGGATGGGTGTGCCGGAGACGAGCGCGGTCAGCTCGCGGATGTCCGCCGGCGTGAGCACTGCGCCGGCCGGGTTGTGCGGCGTGTTGACGAAGATGAGCCGCGTCTTCGGCGTCACCGCGGCGCGCACCGCATCCCAGTCGACCGCGTAGTCGGGGAAGGTCAGCGGCACGACCACCGGAATGCCGCCGCTCAACTCGATCGCTGGAACGTAGGAGTCGTAGCACGGCTCGAGCACGATCACTTCGTCGCCGGGATGGAGGACCGCCGCGACCGCGTCGAAGATCGCCTCCGTTCCACCGGAGGTGACGGTGACTTCGGTGTCGGGATCGTATCGGCGTCCGTGAAACTGCTCGTATTTGTCGGCAATCGCCTCGCGCAGCGGCAGCACGCCCTGCATCGGCGCGTACTGGTTGCGGCCGGCGCGCATGTGGCGGGTGACGGCTTCGACCAGCTCCGGATCGCAGTCGAAGTCGGGAAATCCCTGTGACAGGTTGATCGCGCCGAGCTCGCTCGCCAGGCGGGACATGACCGTGAAGATGGTCGTGCCGACCGCCGGAAGCTTCGATTGGAGCCTGATCGTCATACGGCCTCGAAATAACCGGTCGCGGTATTTTTCCGCACCGCGTTCCACTGAAAATGCTGCCCGTTCATCGCCACGTAGACGCCCGGCGGCAGCACCTGGACGAACGACAGCGCGCTGCCGAGATTGAACAGGCCGTCCGAACTGCCGAAGGCATACGGCACCATCGCGCCGGTGAGCACGATCGTCTTGCCGGCCAGTGCGGCTTCGGCGAGCGCCCGCGCCGTCCGCACCATCGTGTCCGTGCCATGGGTGACGACAATCGCGGTCTCGGCGCTCGTCCGGGCCAGGGCCACGATCGCGGCGCGCCCCGCATCGTCGAGCTCGAGGCTGTCGATCATCATCGCGGTTTCGAGGGTGACGTCGAGAAGGCACCGGCCGCGGCGCAGCATCTCCGGGAGGTGCGTGTCGCGGAAGTACAGACGTCCGGTCAACTCGTCGTATTCCTTGTCGAAGGTCCCGCCGGTCACGAGAATGCGGATCGTCATGGTTGGTGCTGGCCGTTATTGTAGTGCGGCGATGGGCCTGGGGACGGACGACCGAGTCCGCCTGAAGGCCGAGGCTAGCGGAATCGGTGACGCCACAGGGACTGCTGACCGTGTCATGACGGAAATGCATGCGCGCCGACGATTCACGGCTGTGTGCGGGGTGCGATTCCATGGCCGCAGGACTCGATGCAGCGGTCGCGTCGGGCCGCAGCCGATGACGAGTCAAGCACTTACGCCTGTGCAGCGGTGCAGGCCGCTGCTCCGGCACCGCGCTTGCCTCTGAGCACCGCACCCAGGAGGTGGGTGCATGATCTTCGCAGTGTCAGCAGTACTGGTCGGAATCGTTGGCCTCTTCTACGTCAAACGCCGCAGCGCGCGGAAGAAGGAGACCGCCTAGCCGGACTCGCAGTCGGCCACGTGTTACTCTGCGCAGCGGGGTGCCCGGCGCGACGATCAAGGCGGCCCGGCTGCCCGGACGAGATCGTCCGCTGCAGACAGGATCACGCGGCGGAGCCGCTCCGGGTAGCCGGGCGGCAGATCGGCCACGAACCCCTTCACCATCTTCGCCGCTTCCGCGGATCGGTGCCCCGAGAGAGTCGCGTCCATCCACCGCTTCGGGAAGAAGATGTCGCCGGTGCGTTGCATCTCGCGCAGCATCGCGAGGCTGCGCGGAATGTACTTGCGCGAAGACGTTGCGCGGAGCGGGTGATGCAGGTAGGAGAGCGCCTCCAGCACCCACGGTTCACGGCGCCGGTTCTGCACGTCCTGCAGCGTGTCGAAGAACGCATCGCGCACGGCTTGATCCGGCGACAGCGCCGGGCGCACGAACGCGAAGCGCGCCTTGCGGTCCGGGTTCTCCGTGCGGGCCAGCTGCCCGTCGAGAATTGCCTCCCACGACGGAACCGCCCGCACCGCCAGCTCCTGCGCCAGTGCGATGAAGTCGGGCTCCGCAAGCACCAGCCCGGGGACGGTCTCGGTCTGTCTCCAGATCCGCTCCAGCCACTGAAGCGTGCCGGGCGTCTGCCCCGTGTCGCGGAGCGCGGAGAACCAGGCCGACTTCAGGCTCGACGTCGCGGCGGCGTCGAGACCCGCCCGCAGGACTTCCTCGAGCCGAGGCGCCAACGCTTCTCGATCGGCGGCCGGCAGGAACTTCCAGTAGCCCTGCTGCGCGTACGAGAGCATCCGCTGGACGTTCAGTTCGTCGGTCTCGCGCGGCAGCGACGCGACCAGGCTGTCCACCATCTCCGGCGCGCGGACGCGGCCGTCCAGCATTTCTTCCCAGAGCGTCACGATCGCGCTGCCGCGGGTCAGTGCATCCGGGATCTCCGACAGATGATGCAGCAGGTAGACGCGCGACGCGGCATCGAGCGCGAATCCGCCGTAACCGATGCCCCCTCCCGACGGAAGCACGAAGTCGGGCGCGGCCAGCCCGTGCGCGGCGGCGACGTCAACCCGAGGCCTGTCGAGGCGGACGGGCATGCGCTGAATGCGCACGCCGTACCCCAGCACGACCTCGATTCGCTCGCTCCAGACCAGCCCGCGGCGTGG
This sequence comes from Acidobacteriota bacterium, assembly GCA_039930925.1. GTDB lineage: Bacteria > Acidobacteriota > Vicinamibacteria > Vicinamibacterales > 2-12-FULL-66-21 > JALZOC01. The sequence goes on from JBDTSX010000131.1 coordinate 4,869, forward strand.
CACCGGATCCGCCTGCGCGAACGCGAGCTGCGCGATCCGGCCGTTCTCGACGCGCAGCATCGTCGTGACAACCGGCCGTCCCGCCTCCTCGACCCAGGCCCGGCTCCAGGCGGCGAGATCATCCGGCGTTCGCGCGTCCAGGACACGAATCAGGTCGGGCCAGGTGGCGTTTCCGAAGGCGTGCGCGTTGAGGTACTCGCGGAGCCCGTCCTGGAGGCCCTCCTCGCCAAGGATCATTTCGAGCTGACGCATGACGACGGGCGCCTTCTGGTAGATGATCGCGCCGTAAAGCGTCCCGGCCTCGCCGAGGTTGTCGAGCCGCTGGCGGATCGCGTTCGTCCCGGGGGTGCGGTCCACTTCATAAGCCGGCGGATAGTTCGAGAGGAAGAACCGCAGCTCGTGGTTGATCCCGGGGAACGACGGGTTCACGATCTTGGCCGCCATGAAGTTGGCGAACACCTCTTTCATCCACACATCGTCGAACCAGCGCATCGTAACGAGATCGCCGAACCACATGTGCGCGGTCTCGTGCGCGATGACGTTCGCGCGGCCCAGCTTCTGGTTCTGCGTCGCCGACGGATCGAGCAGCAGCCCGGAGCTGTTGTAGAAGATCGCGCCCGCATGCTCCATCCCGCCGAACTGGAATGACGGCACCAGGAGAAAATCGAACTTGCCGAATTGGTACGGAATCCCGGTGTAGCGTTCGAGCCACGTCAAGGCCGCGGCGTGCAGATCGAAGATCGCCTCACGGTTGCGCGCGACTTTGGCCGCGTCGGTCTCCCGATGGAACATCCGGAACGTCCGGCCGTTCCGCTCCGCGGTTTCGATCTGAAATTTTCCAGCAGCAAACGCAAACAGATACGTCGGGAGCGGCTGGGTTTCGGCGAACCGAAGCGTGACCCGATCGCCGGCCGCCTCGCGGCCTGATTCCGCCCCGTTGGCGAGCCCCTCCCACTCTTTGGGAATCTCGAGCGTCAGGGTGTATCGGGCTTTCAGGTCGGGCTGATCGAAGCAGGGAAACGCCAGGTGCGCGCGAGCCGGGACGAACAGCGTGTAGAGGAAATCGGGGTTGCGATTGAGCGAAGCGTTACCGGCCTCGAACTCGATCGTGATCTCGTTCGCTCCTTCGCGCAGGTCCCCGGCGCGGATCACGAGATGATCAGTGACTGCCGACAGTTGAATGTCGCGGCTCGCCGCGCGCGCGACCGCGAGCGTGGCCGGGGAGAAGTCCAGCACGAGCGGCCGCGACGCGTCGGCCAAAGTGAATCGAAGGGTCACCTGGCCGCGAACCGGAGCCAGCGCGTCGGCGGGAATGGCGAAGCGGAGATCGTAGCGCAGGTCGCTGACGCGTTGCGCGCGCTCGACCGCGAGGGCCTCCGGGACGCCCGGGTCAGGCTCCGAGGGACTCGGCTTGCGCGGGGGCTGCACAGCGGCGAGGCACCACAGCGCGGCAAGGCCCGCGATCACCACGCGGATCATGCCGGCATCATATCAGGCGGCCGACCGTGCTCTGAGGCTCCAGAGCGATGCGATCACGATGAAGAAGCAGACGGTGATGATCGACAGCGACATGAACGAGGCATACGCGCTGCGCCCCATCACGTCGTAGAGGGTCAGACCGATCGTCACCAGCGCCAGACCGACAGCGGCCCGCAGCAGCGGCGGCAGTCGATCCTCGTAGTTCAGGACATACATGATCGCCGGTGTGGACAGCAGGAAGACGTAGTCCCATCCCTGCGGTGAGCAGAGCGGGATCAAGGTCAGGAGGAGGCTGCCCTCGAGGCCATCCGGCGCGGTGACGGCGCGGCGCCGCATGAAAATGCTGACCGCAACCGCGCCGAGCAGCGCGAGTGTGACGACGGTGAGCGCCGTCGCGCCGGTTCCGACACCGAGCCATTTGGCATACATGCCGGCGACCGACACGTTGTCCAGGTTGCGGAGATTCGGCGGCGTCGAGTGGGTCACGGTCCGCCACCACGCGCGATGCTCGTCGATGTTGCCGCGGACGCCGTAGACCACCGCCGGCAGCGCGAGCGCCCCGACGAAGCCCAGCGCCGCGGCGGTCAGGGATTGGAGCCGCCGCCGGGCTGCCAGCCACGGCAGGAAGATCACCGCATAGGGCTTGACGACAATCGCCAGGGCGATGAGGAGGCCGGCGCGCGTTTCCCGGCCGCGGCGCAGCGCGGCGAGCGCGAACAGCACCAGGACGCCGAGGAGCGCGTTCACCTGTCCGAGCACGATCTCGTGACCGTAGAACTTAGCCATCGCCAGCAGGGTGAGCGTGACCAGGACCCACGCCGGCTTGCGCCGATCGGGCAGCAATCCGAGGCTGAGGGTGACGAGCGCTGCGATCAGCGCGACCGTCACGACGAACCAGGTCGCCTTGGCGGCGGCCAGCGGCACCAGTCCGAGCGGGATCGCGAAGATCGCAAACGCGGGCAAGTACTTGTGCTGGTAGTGCTGGTCCTCGATGCGATAGAGGGGTTCGGCGGCGCGGGCGCGCACCGCGGCCGTCCAGTAGACGGCCAGGTCGGGCATCTTGCGGGAAATTTTCTCCTCGAACAGCACCGCGAGCAGCAGCAGGACCGCCGCGGCCAGCAGGATCACAAGAGCGCGCCGCACTTAGAGAGTCCGCTCGCGGCAGCAAGGCTGCGGGTGACTACCGTCGAGGCCGGCCATGCCTCACGATATCCCGAAATGTCTCACCGCGGGCTCGAGGGCCGACGGCCGCGAAGATCATTCGCACTGGCTCGGCTGACGCGTACGGCCGCCGACGGCTCGCGTCTTTGCCCCGAGGATGCGACTCATTCCACACGCAGCGCGGCCAGCGGATCGAGGCGGGTGGCCCGGCGGGCGGGGATCACGCACGCCGCCACGGTGATCCCGCCGAGCAACGCGCAAATAGCGACGAGCGTCAGCGGATCGGACGGCGTGATCTGGACCAGCAAGGCCTGCAGCACGGGACTGATCGCGATCGCCCCGGCGAGCCCGAGCGACAGCCCGGCGGCGAGCTGTATCAGTCCCTGCCGCAGGATCAACCAGGAAACCTGCGCCGGCTGGGCGCCGAGCGCCATCCGCAGGCCGATTTCCTGTGTCCGCTGGGTCACGGAGTAAGCGGTGACGGCGTAGATGCCAACCGCCGACAGCACTAGCGCGATGATCGCGAACAGCGTGAACATCGTCCCGAACACCCGGTACGGCCAGCGATTCTGGGCCAGCGACTGATTCATGGTCTGGACGCCGAACACCGGCTGATTCGGATCGACCGCCTGGACCGCGGCGCGGACCGCCGAAATAACCGCCGACGGATCCCCCTGCGTGCGCGCGAGGATCACGGTGCCCCCAGGCGGAGTGAGCCGGTACGACACGTAAACGACCGAGTCGGGCTGCGGATCCTGCGCGTTACGTTGTCGCACCGTGGGCGAAATGCCGATGACGGTCAGCCAGGGGCCCTTCTTACCGTCGCGTTCGCCGGTTTCGAGGCGGATGCGCTTGCCAATCGGATCCTCCGCGGCGAAGAACTGCGACACGAACCGCGCGTTGACGACCGCGCCTTCCGATCCGGTGACGCCGTCCGTCCGACGGAGCGGCCGACCCTGCCGGATCGTGACGCCCAGCGTGTCGAAGTAGGTCTCGCTGACGAACAGCGTCGAGACCCGCGGCGGCTTCGGCGTGTTCAAGGCCGGACGTCCTTCGATCTCCAATCCGCGCGGGTCGGCGCCGGAGACCGGCGGGGCGCTCGCGATCGACGCGGCGGCGATGCCGGGGACCGCCTGCAGCCGCGGCAGCAGCGCATCGTAAAAGAGCTGACGCTGTTCGGCCTTGGGGTACTTCGTCTCCGCGAGCGACAGGCGCATGGTCAGCAGGCGACTGGTGTCTACGCCGGTGTCGAGTGTGTAGAGCTTGAAGAAACTGCGGACCATCAAGCCTGCGCCGACGAGCAGCACCAGTGTGAGCGCCAGCTCGGCGACGACCATCGACCCGGTCATCCACCGTGCGCGGCGGCCGCCCGGGTTGCCGCGTCCGCCCTCCTTGAGAATGTCGTTCAGGTTCGTTCTGGATACGTGCAGCGCGGGTGCGAGGCCGAAGACGATCCCCGTCGCCGCGCAGACGGCGACGAGAAAGGCGAACACGGTCGTGTCCATCGTGAACTGAATCCAGTACGGCTTGCCGACGTCGGCCACGGCGCGATCGAACAGCCGCACGCCGACCAGCGAGAGCGCCAGGCCGAATCCGCCTCCCAGGAAGGACAGGAGGATGCTTTCGACCAGCAGCTGCCGGATGATGCGCGCCCGGCTGGCGCCGAGCGCGATGCGGACGGCCATCTCGCGCGAGCGATGGGCCGAGCGTGCGAGCAGCAGGTTGGCGACGTTCGCGCAGGCGATGAGCAGCACGAAGCCGACGGCGCCCATCAGCGCCAGGAACACGATCCGCACCGGCCCGCCGTTGAAGCGATCGTTGAAGGTCATCACCACCGCGTCAATCGACTTGTTGGTGTCCGGATACTGTTGCTCGAGCCGCCGGGCGATCCCGGTCAGCTCGGTCTGCGCCTGTTTGAGGCTGACGCCCGGCCTCAGGCGGCCGAACAGATTGAAGTCCCGGGTATCGCGCCGTTCGATGGCGGCGTCGGGCACGATCGCCTGCCACATGTCCGCGTTGTTCGGAAAGCGGTTCCCTTCCGGCATGACCCCGATGATCACGGTCGCAATTTCGTTGACGCGGATGGTGCGGCCGATCACCGCCGGATCCTGGCCATACCGCGACTTCCACAGCCCGTAGCCGAGCAGTGCGACCGGCTCGGCGCCGGCCCGATCCTCGCCAGGCCGGAAGTCGCGGCCGAGCACCGGCCGCTCGC
>JBDTSX010000132.1:0-9708 GCA_039930925.1 Acidobacteriota bacterium
TTCAGTCCTGGGACGAGCCCAGCGTGCTGGTCCAGATCGAAAGACGGGGCGCGACGCGGGAAGCGGTCGATGCGCTCGAAGTCAAGACGTCACAGACCGGCAACACCATCGAGCTCGAAGTGAAGCGCCCGTCCAGGGAGGGATTCAGCCATCTCAACTTCCAGCGCTCCGCCACCGCCAGGCTGATCGTGTCGCTGCCGAGACGGTCGGACGTCCGCGCCCGCAGCGGCGACGGCTCGATTCTGATCGAGCATGTCACCGGCCGCCTCGAATTGCATACCGGCGACGGCAGCATCAAGGCGACGGATATTGCGGGCGAGCTGACGCTCAACACGGGCGACGGCTCGGTAACGGTGAGGGGGGCCGAGGGCAACCTGAACCTCGACACCGGCGACGGCAGCGTGAACGTCATCGGCAAGCTTGCTGGCGTACGGCTGCACACCGGTGACGGGTCGATCGTCTATCACGTGGAGCCCGGTACCGAGATGACCGACGACTGGCAGATCACGACCGGGGACGGCAGCGTGGCGCTCTACCTGCCTTCGGAGTTCGGCGCCGAGCTCGATGCCCACACCGGGGACGGCTCCATCACTGACGATCTCGGGATCGCACGGGAGAACGGTGGCACTCGCGATCGTCGCACCGTCCGCGGGCGCGTAGGCGAAGGCGGCCGGCAGCTGCGGATCCGCACCGGCGACGGATCGATCCGGCTGCGCCTCATGGTCGCCGAACGGGTCCAGCAATTTCGGGACACTACCCGGTAGCCGCGTAAGGCGTCGGATCGGTCACGCCCGCTTCACGAAATCCATCCATCCGCTCACGGCACTTGCTGCACCGGCCGCAGTGCCGTCCATCCACGGCCTGCATGCACGAGAGCGTCAGCTCGAGCGGCACCCCCAGCGATCGGCCGAGGCGGACGACATCCGCTTTGTGCATCGAGGCGAACGGCGCGTCGATCCGGATCGGGAACGCCAGTCCGGCCGAGAGCGCCGTGGCCATGGCCTCGAAGAACGCAGTGGTCGCGTCGGGAAACGGGTTGCCCGCCAGCGGTCCGATCATGACGCGCGAGACCTTGGTCCGCGCCATGTAGACCGCCGTTTTCGAGAGCAGCACGATATTGCGCCCCTCGAGGTAAACGTCCTCGTCCGGCGTGTCGAACGCCGGAGCCTCGCCGCGCACCGCCCAGTGGCTGGCCGGATAGACGTCCCGCATGTCCACTTGCAGCGTGACCAGCGGCAGGATCGTCGGCGCGTACGCGCCCGATCGAAGGAGCCGGTCCGCCATCGCACGCTCCTCGCCCTCCCACGCCAGCCCGGCGCTGACGTAGATCGGCTGTACGCGGGCATCGCCCGGTGCCTGCCGCGCCGCGTGCGCCAGCAGTACGGCGCTGTCGAGGCCGGCGGAGAACAGGACGGCGACGTCGGTCATAAGGGCGTTGGGCTTTGGCCGTTGGGCTTTGGGATTGGCCTAAAGCCCAAAGCCCAAAGCCCAAAGCCCAAAGCCTAAACCCTAAGGCCCAAAGCCCAAAGCCCAAAGCCTTTTTCCTGCGATAAGATCCGCTCATGTACCTGGTCACGAAACGCATTGAATTCTGCTACGGGCATCGGCTGCTCGACTACGACGGCGTCTGCAAGCACCCGCATGGCCACAACGCGGTTGTCGAGGTCGAGGTTCGCACCGATCGGCTCGATAAGCGGAACATGGTCGCGGACTTCAGCGACATCAAGCGCGTGGTCAAAGGGTGGATCGATCGGGAGCTGGATCACAAGATGATCCTGCGCCACGACGACCCGCTCGTCGCGCCGCTGCGCGCGCTGGGGGAGCCGGTCTACCTGCTCGAGAGCAATCCGACTGTCGAACGGATCGCGCGCCTGATCTTCGACAAGGGGCGCGAGGAGGGAGTCGATATCGTGACGGTGCGGGTCTGGGAGACGCCGTCCTCGTTCGCGTCGTACGACGGCGAACCGTGAGCGCACGCGATCGGGAAGTCTGCAAACCGCAATCGTCCGGCTAAAGCCGGACGCTACGGACGGTTCGAACCGCGCAATCTCCGACCACGCCGGACGCGACGAACGGTTTGCGCCCCGATCGTCCCGCCAACCACCGACGGGTGCATCGCACTAGCGCTTGAACGGCAGCTCGTACGAAAAATACAAGAACAGCGCGGTGTCGTGCTCGCCGCCGCTCCAGGTGATCGGCGCCGCGGCTCCCGCCACGATCTGACGGTCGCCGATGTCCCATCCGCGCCTGAACCCGGGTGACACCGTGTACGCGGTTTCGCGCCCCGTGCCTCCGGGGATCACCGAGTCATTGGACGCGACGACCGCTTCGAGCATCAGGTGCAGCATCGGTTGCACCCGGTAGATGGCGCTCCCGGCGACAAACGGCGAAGTGGTCTGCAGGCGCTCGATCACCGGGCCCCCCACGCCGTCGAAGTAGCCTGCGGCGCGCGGCAGCCAGGTCAGCCCCGCGTTGCCCGTCCAGTAGATGTCGCCGACCCGCTTGCTCACGGGCAGGTTGAACTGCAGTCCGGCGGACCCGGAGCCGAGGCCGTCGCGGGCTCGGCCCGACGGCAGGATCAGGCTGACACGCGGAGACATCGCTGGCCGGCCGGGCCCTTCCTCCATCAGCTGATACCGATAGTTCAGCAGAACATCGCCGACCCCGGTGCGGTCGCCGGTATCGAGCCAGGCGAGTGTGTAGGAGAGCTGGTGCGTGATCGACGGCGCCGGCCACTCCTGCGTGAACGTCTCCCCCCAGTGTCCTCCGGCGCGAGTCGCGCTGAAGATGTTCTGGAACACGCCGCGTTCCTGGTTGAACGCTTCTTCTACGAGAAACGAGTTGTCGGTGATCCTGAAGGAGTCGTCCGGGGGGGCGGTGGGCGAAGTCGCCTGCGCCAAAGCGGTGCCTGCAAGCACGACGCAGGCGAGGAATGCCGTTGCCGCGCGGACCAGCACCTTCGACGCCGCGCGCGCGCCGATGGTGATGCGCCGGTCGTTCGGTCCACGCAATCGCACGCTGTCGCCCGCGGCGTCCCGCTCCTCGACGCAGACGCTGTCGCCGGGGCGGAGGTCGTGCCGTTCGGCAAACTCGAGAAACTCGCGATCCTGATCGGTCACCCGCGAAACCGTCAACGACGCATCGAGCGCGCAGGTCAGCAGGCTCTCGTAGGCCGGTGTCGGCACGGTCCCTTCCGGACCCGGGATCGGATCGCCATGCGGATCCGTCGCCGGGCGGCCGAGCATGTCGTCGATTCGTTCGATCAGCCGGTCCGAAACGGCATGCTCCAGCTGTTCCGCCTCTTCGTGGACTTCCGTCCAGCTCATCCCCATCACCTTTACCAGGAAGAGTTCGATCAAACGGTGCCTCCTGAGCACCAGGGCGGCCAGCTTCTCCCCGGCCGCGGTCAACCGCACGCCCGCGTAGGGTTCGTACTGCGCCAAACCGGAATCAGCAAGAGCCTTGACCATGGTCGTCGCGGTGCCAGGGACGACGTGGAGGGCGGACGCGAGCTGCCCCATCGCCACGAGCCCCTCAGGGTTCGCGAGGGCAATTTGGGCCTGGAAAATCGTTTTCAGGTAGTTCTCGACGGTGTGTGACGGCTGCATGGTTGACTTCGATGGATGATATCAGATATTTTGAACAATCAAAACGACGAAGCTCACTGTATGAAATCACAAACCATCTCACGCCGATCACTGCTCCAGCTCGCTGGCCTCGGCAGTGCCGCGGGAGCCGGCGCACTCGCCGCGCGAACCGTCGCGGCTCAGCCAGTCGCTCCGCATACCGATCACGCCATGACGGGGCACGGAGCCCATCTCATGGGACCGGTCGGGCGTGTGGCGCCCGGCGCCTTCAATCCCACGACGTTCCTGCGCGCCTGGAACTTCTCCGATCTTCCGGCGGATCGCCGCGCCAGATTCTATCGTGAGACCCCCCGTCCCGACGGGTCGCTGCTGCGGGAGTACGAGCTGGTCGCGGTCGATCGCGAGATCGAGATCGCGCCGGGGCTGTTCTTTCCGGCCTGGACCTACAACGGCCAGGTCCCCGGCCCGACCCTGCGCGCGACCGAAGGGGATCGCGTTCGCGTCACCTTCATCAATCAAGGCTCCCATCCCCACACGATTCATTTTCACGGCTGGCATCCCCCCGAGATGGATGGTTCGCTGCCGGAGCACGAGATCAAGCCAGGGGATCGGTTCGTCTACGAATTCGATGCCGAGCCCTTCGGGCTGCACCTCTATCACTGCCACGCGTCACCGCTGAAGCGCCACATCCACAAGGGGCTCTACGGAGTCTTCATCGTCGATCCGCGCGACCGCGCGCTGGCGCCGGCCGATGAACTGGTGATGGTGATGAACGGGTTCGACACCAATTTCGACGCGGACAACGAGGTCTATGCGGTCAACAGCATCGCGCATCATCACGTGCACGAGCCGATTCGGGTCGAGGTCGGACGGCTGACGCGCATCTACCTGGTCAACGTCACGGAGTTCGATCTTCTCAACAGCCTGCACCTCCACGGCATGTTCTTCGAGGTGTTCCGCACCGGCACCGCGATGGCTCCGTCCGAGACGACCGACACGATCATGCTCTGCCAGGGGGAGCGCGCGATTCTCGAGACGCGCTTCCGCTATCCCGGGCGTTTCATGTTCCACGCCCATCAGAGCGAGTTCGCGGAGCTCGGCTGGATGGGCATGTTCGAGGCAATGGAGGTGCGGCGTGATACCTGATACCGTCCCCGCCCGATGGTCCCCCGGGCGGCTCTGGCTGTCCGCGCTCCTGCCGCTCGCGCTGCTCGCGATCCTGATCACGGTGATCGTGAAAACATCCCCGGGAGAGTCACTCCGCGGCGGCGCCGTTCCTCCGGTCGAGCGGCTGTCGATCGATCGCGCGCAGCTCCGCACCGACGGCATCGTTCTCTCCGTGTTCAACGACGGTCCGGACCCGGTCACGATCGCGCAGGTGACCGTGGACGATGCGTTCTGGGCGTTTACGGCGTCGAACGGCACGGTGTTGAGGCATCTCGGGAGGACGGCCCTGACTATCCCGTATCCGTGGGTCGAAGGGGAGGCGCATCTCGTCAAGGTGCTGACCTCGACCGGCACCGCCTTCGAGCACGAGATTCCGGTCGCAACGCTGTCGCCGCAGCCCGACGTCCGCTATTTCCTCACCTTTGCGCTGCTCGGTCTGTACGTCGGCGTGATTCCCGTGTCGCTCGGGCTGCTCTGGTTTCCGCTGGCCTCGAGTGCGGGACCGAAGGGCCTGGATGCGCTGCTCGCGGTGACGCTCGGGCTGCTCGCGTTCCTGCTGATCGACACCGTGGGCGAAGGGCTCGAAAGCGTGTCGCTGCTCGCGTCGTCTTACCAGGGGCTCGCGATGTTCGTGGCCGCGGCGGCCGGCGCCTGGCTGGCCCTGGATGTCGTTGGGGCGTGGCTGCGCCGGAGGCGCACTCGTGCGCGGAGTGTGGCGAGCTCGCCGGGAGGCGTCGTGGCGCTGCTCGTCGCAGTCGGGATCGGGCTGCACAACTTCGGCGAGGGACTCGCGATTGGCGCGGCGTTCGCGCTCGGCGAAGCCGCGCTCGGCACGGTGCTGATCATCGGCTTCACGCTGCACAACACCACCGAGGGGCTCGCGATCGTGGCGCCGATCGCGAAAGAGCGTCCGTCGTTCGGCGCCCTGGCGCGGCTCGGCGTCATCGGCGGCGTGCCGACGATCGCCGGCGCGTGGATGGGCGGGCTGGTGCAATCGCCGGTGATGGCGGTGCTGTGCCTCGGTCTCGGCGCCGGGGCGATTGCGCAGGTCATCCACCAGGTGGCCCGCCAGATGGCCGGGACGCGTCCGGTGATGACCTACTTTGCATCTGCGCACGTTGCGCTGGGGCTGCTCGCCGGCTTCGCGGTGATGTATGCGACCGGCATGTTGGTGGGGTGATCGATGACACTGGTCAAATCGCACCTGGCCGTGACCGGGGGGATCGTGCTGCTGGCCGGGGTGGCCGCGGCGGCGATCCTGCCGCGCATCGCGTGGTCCAGCCCGAACGGCGTGCGGGAGATTCACCTCGTGGTTCGCGACATGACTTACTACGCGGACGGCCAGGACACGCCGAACCCGACGCTGCACGTCGGCCGCGGCGAGCAGGTGCGCATCCTGCTGCGCAACGAGGACGCCGGAATGTCGCACGACTTCGCCATTCGCGCGTGGAGCCGCGGGACCGGGGTGATCGACGGGCGCGGCGATGCGGCGGTGGAATTCACCGCGCCGGACTCGCCGGGCGTCGAGAGGTATGCGTGCACGCCGCACGGCGAGATGATGCGGGGTACCATACGCGTCGAGTAATGATCGCGTAGCGCGCTCGTCCGGGCGTGGTCTGCGCTCTGGGACGACGCATGTTGGACAATCCCGATCCGAATCCAGCGCCGCGGCTGCGCGACGCGCTCGCGTCTCCGGAAACCAAGCGGCGGTACGTGCGGCGGCTGTTCTCGACCATTGCCGATCGCTACGATCTGATCACCGCCGTTCTCTCGTATGGACAGGACCGCCGCTGGAAGCAGCGCCTGACGGAGCTCGCCGCCGCCGGCCCGGCGACCCAGGCGCTCGACCTCGCCTGCGGCACGGGTGACATCGCCTTCTCCCTGGCACGACGTGGTGCGCGCGTCGTCGGTCTCGACATTACCCACCGGATGGTACAAATCGCCCGCGGGAAACGCGGCGTGCCGGCCGTGGACTTCGTGACCGGTGACATGATGGCGCTCCCATTCGGCGACGCCACGTTCGATCTCGTGACGACCGGCTACGGGATCCGCAACGTGCCCGGGATCGGCCAGGCGCTCGCGGAGATGCACCGGGTCCTGAAGCCCGGCGGCGTGCTGCTGTCGCTCGATTTCAACCGACCCGTAAATCCAGCCGTCCGCGCCGTTTATCTGGCCTACCTGACGGTCGTGGGTTCGGCGCTCGGATTCGTGCTGCACCGTGATCCGGACACCTATCGCTATATTCCGGAATCAATTCGCCGATATCCGGGCGCGATCCAAGTCAATGCACTGATTCTCCAGCACGGGTTCCGGGAAAGCGAGTACCGTCCGGTCCTGTTTGGGCTGATGGCCATCCACCACGCCAGAAAGTGACGCCCCGGTCAATTTTTTCCGAGCTCTTCAGGCCGAAGGCAGTACCATTGGAGTGGACGCCTCTGCCGCCTTGTCGGGCATTGGGCGTTCGGCGTCCGGAAGCATCTCCCGGTCCAGTTACATCCGTAACGAGTTGTTCGCGGCCTGATTCCCCTGGAATCGAGGCCGTGCCTGAGGGGCCAGGCTGAGCGGCGTACGCTCCGGTTGACAGAAAACTGGCCACGATTGCGGCCCGGCGGGCCACTCTCCGAGCCCTACTGGCGGATAGGTTTCGAGCCGAAAAGCAGAATCACGTGACCCTCCTGGACTCACTCCTCGACGCGATCGTCCGCCTGGACGGCGAGCAGCTGGTGATGCACGTCGGCGAAAAGCCGTACGTCGTCCTGAGCTCTGCGTCGAAGAACGCGTTTCGTGGGCCGCTGGCCTGGGGCCAGGTCGAGTTGTCTTCGCGTCCGCTGACCTGCGATGCCGTCATGGGCATGGTCGGGCAGATGCTCTCGGTCGAGCAGGTGCGCCTGCTCGACGAGCTTGGCGCGATCGAGCACGAGATCGACGCGCCCGTCCCGGGAGGGGAGCGTTTCGTCGTGACGGCGGCGCGTGGCGGCGACGACGTCTGGGTCGAAGTGCGGCGCCTTCCGAAGCCGCCGACCGCGGCCGAGATCGCGGCCGCCGAAGCCGCGGCTGCCGCGGTCGTCGCCGCCGAGCAGGAAGCGGCCGCCGCGATCCGCGCCGCCGAGGCCGCCGCCCTGGCAACCGCCCAGGCCGCAGCACAGGAGGCCGCCGCGGCTGCCGCCGCCGAGCAGGCCGCTCGGGAGGCCGAAGCCGCACGGGTCATTGCCCTCGCGGAAGAACAGGAGCGGGCGCTCGTCGCCGCGGATGAAGAAGCCGCGCGAGCCGTTGCGGAGCAGGAGGCGGCGCGGATTGCCGCGGAGCAGGAAGCTCGCGCTGCCGCGGAACAGGAAGCGGCTCGCCGCCTTGCGGAGCTCGAAGCGGCTCGCGTCGCGGCGGAACAGGCAGCGGCCCGAGTCGCGGCGGAGGTGGAGAGCGCTCGCCGTGACGCGGCGGCGGAGGTCACGCGGATTGCCGCGGAGCTGGAAGCCGCCCGCATCGCTGCGGAGCAGGAAGTCCGGCTCGCCGCGCAACGAGAGACGGCTCGTCTTGCTGCGGAGCAGGAAGCGGCGCGCGTCGAGGCCGAGCGGGAGGCTGCGCGAGTGGTGGCGGAGCTGGAAAACGCTCGCGCGGCCGCGGCGCTGGAGTCCGCGCGAATCGCTTCGGACCTGGATGCCGCCCGGCTCGCCGCGGAACAGGAAACCGTTCACATTGCCGCCCTCCAGGAAGCCGCGCGTCTTGCCGCGGGACAGCAAGCAGACCGTACCGCCGCGGAGCTCGAAGCCGCTCGCCGCGCCGCAGAGCAGGAAACGCTCCGGATTGCGGCTGCGCGCGAAACGGCACGGATTGCCGCGGAACGGGAAGCGGCCCGGACCGCCGCCGACCTGGAAGTCGCCCGCACCACGGCGGGGCAGGAAAGCCTTCGCATCGCTGCCGCGCAGGAAGCTGCCCGAGTGGCCGCGGAGCAGGAAAGCGTTCGCCTCGCCGCCGTGCGGGAAGCCGCCCGCATCGCTGCCGCGCAGGAAGCTTTTCGGATGGCTGCGGAGCACGAAGCCGTACGGGCCGCCGCCGAGCAGGAGGGGCTTCGCGTCGCGGCGGAACTGGAAGCCGCGCGGATCGCTGCAAAGCAGGAATCCGCTCGCATCGCGGCGGAACAGGAGTCCGCCCGGATCGAAGCGCAGCGGCAAAATGCGCGGTTCGCTGCGGAGCGGGATGCGGCCCATCGCGCCGCGGAGCTCGAGGCGGCGCACTTCGCCACCGTCCAGGAAACTGGCCGGGTTGCCGCCCAACAGGAGGGCGCTCGCATTCTCGCGGAGCTGGAAACCGCCCGGACTGCTGCGAAGCACGAATCCGCGCGCATCGCGGCGGAGCTGGAACACGCGAGGATTGCCGCAGAGCAGGAAGCCGCTCGCATTGCGGCGGAACTCGATGCCGCCCGCGCCGCGGCGGAGCGCGAAACCGCCGGCATTGCTGAGTACCGGGCCGCGGCCCGCCTCGCTGGAGAACGGGATGCGGCACGTCTCGCCGCGGAACAGGAGGCGGCGCGCGCCGCAGCCCTGGAACAAGCGGCGCGACTCGCGGCGGAGCACGAGGCGGCCCGTCTTGCCAGAGAGCGCGAGACCGCCCGGATTGTCGCGGAGCAGGAAGCGGCCCGGATCGCTGCGCGAGACGAAGCGGCACATCTCACAGCGGAACGCGAGGCTGGCCGCGCCGCGGCCGAGCGCGAGGCCGCCCGCGTGGCCGCGGAGCATGAAGCCGCTCGGGTCGCCGCCGGAGAGCAAGCCGCACGTCTCGGCGCGGAACGCGAGGCGGCCCGTGTCGCGGCGGAGCGCGAGGCCGCGCGCCTTGCGTCGGAGCAGGAGGCCGCCCGCATCGCCGCCGAAGAGCAAGCCGCACGCCTCGCCGCGGAGCGCGAGGCCGCCCGTGTCGCGGCGGAGCGCGGGGCCGCGCGCCTTGCCGCGGAGCAGGAAGC
>JBDTSX010000133.1:0-9668 GCA_039930925.1 Acidobacteriota bacterium
GGCGTCAGCCGAGACACGGCAGCTCTCGAATCAACTCGATCAGACGCGCGCCATCCGCGATCGGCTGGCCCAGCTCGAGCAGCAGATTCGCGATGCCGAGGCGCGCCAGCCCGGCGCTTCCCCGGGGGCCGGCCGCGGACACTCAGGATCCAGTCCATCGGATCAGTCGCCTGGGAGCCCCCAGCAGAGCCGGCCTGGCCAGCCGGGTCAGCCCGGATCGTCGGCCGAGAGTGCTCCTGATGGACGGCCGGGGAATCCGGGCGGCGGCGGATCTGGACAACAGACTGGTTCGCGCAGCGGGCGCGGAGGGACGTCGGGCGCCGGCGGATCGGGCGGCGACCTGCAGCGGTTGCGCGACGAGTACCAGCGCGAGCTTCAGCGCGCGCAGGAGGCGCTCGGGCGCCTGGGCAGCGGCGGCGCGGGCGGTGGAGCGCCGGAACAGGAACAATTCAGCCGCTCGGCGCCAGGCACCGAAGCGTTCAAGCAGGACCGCTCCGACTGGGACGCGCTGCGAAAAGACATCGACATCGCGCTCGAGAAGCATGAGGCCGCCGTCTCGGATCGGCTCGCCCGGAAGCGTGCGGAGGATCGATTCAGCGCCGGCGGGAGCGATCGGGTGCCGGACGGATATCGCCGTTCGGTTGCCAAGTACTTCGAGTCGCTCGCGAGGGACAAGGATTAGTGTCGTTCGCGAACCCGCTGCCGTGGTGGGCTCTGCCTCTCGTGGCCGCCGCGATCGCCGCGGTGGCGTGGTTCGCATACCGGCGATCCACGGTCGCGCCTCGACGTCGCATGGCGCTGATCGCGGTACGCGCGATCACCCTGTCCCTGCTCGTCCTCTTTCTGATGCGCCCGGTCCGCACCACCAACGACCCCGTGCGGGACGCGGTCGTGCCGATCCTCGTGGATGCATCGCGGAGCATGAGCATCGAGGACGCCGACGGCCGCACTCGCCTCGATCGCGCTCGCGAGATCGTCACCGGCGAACTGATGCCCTTGCTCGGCGGGCAGTTCCACGTCGAGCTCTTCGCCTTTGGGGAGGGAGTGGTGCCCGTGGCCGCAGGCGACCTCGCGCCCACGGCGCGGCGAAGTGACCTGTCCGGTGCGCTGGCGGCGGTGCGCGAGCGATTCCGCGGGCGGCCGACTGCGGGGATCATCGTCCTGTCCGACGGCGGTGATACAGGGGGCGCCGACGCGGTGGCCGACGGGATGCCTCCGGTGTTCGCGTTCGGCCTCGGCTCACCCACGGTGGTCCGCGATCGAGAGGTGCTCAGCGTCACCGCGGCGGAGGAAGTCTTCGACGACTCGCGGGTCGATCTCGCGGTGTCCGCGGTGAGTCACGGCTACGGCGCGGAGCCGATCGCCCTGCGGCTCCTCGAGAACGGCCGGCCGATCGAGGTCAGGCGCGTGACGCCGTCCGGCGACGGGGTGCCGGTTCACGAAACCTTCCAGGTCTCGCCGGGCCGTGGCGCCGTGACGGTCTACAGCGTCGAGATCCCGGCCGGCTCGGGTGAGCTCGTTCCCGAGAACAACTCGCGCAGTACGCTCGTGCAGCCGCCGTCGCGCACGCGCCGCGTGCTCTTCGTCGAGGGCGCGCCGGGATTCGAGCACAGCTTCCTGAAGCGCGCATGGGGCGCCGACCCGGGTCTGGAGATCGACTCGATCGTGCGCAAAGGCAAGAACGAACAAGGGAACGACACGTTTTACATCCTGGCGTCCCGTTCCCGCAGCGATGCGCTGACGAGCGGGTACCCGCAGCGCCCCGAGGATCTGTTCGCCTACGACGCCCTGGTGCTCGCCAACGTCGAGGCGGCGCAACTGACCCGGAGCGCGCTCGAGGCGACCCGCGCGTTCGTCGCGCAGCGTGGCGGCGGGCTGCTGGTGCTCGGCGCGCGATCGTTTGGAACCCCCGGCTTGAGCGAGACGCCTCTCGAACCGGTGCTCACGCTGCAGTTGTCAGACCGGGGGGACTCGGTGCTCCCCGCCTCCACGAGGGGCATCAACCGGGTGGCGCTGACGGCGGCCGGCGAAGCGCACCCGGTCATGCGGCTTGGCGCCGGACTCGAAGAAACCAGGAAGCGGTGGGAAGCGGCCCCGACGCTGGCGTCCGCGGTACCGCTCGGCGGCCCTCGGCCCGGCGCCACCGTGCTCGCCGTCACCGGCGGCTCCGGCGGAACGGCGCGCGCGCTGGTGGCGGTCCAGCGCTACGGCGAGGGGCGCTCGATGGTGTTCACAGGCGAGGCCGCGTGGCGTTGGCGCATGCTGCTGCCGTCCACCGACAAGTCCTACGACACCTTCTGGCGGCAGGCGGTCCGCTGGCTGGCGTTGAGCGCCACCGATCCGGTTGCGCTGAGCCTTCCTGCAGGGGCGTCCCCCGGCGACTCGCTCCCGCTCCGGCTGGCGGTGCGCGATGCGGCGTTCGTGCCGCAGCCGGACGCCCAGGTCGAGCTGCGGGTCACGGGACCGGACGGACGCATCGAGCCGCTGCGCGCGGCGCCGGGTCGGCGGGACGAGGGTGAAGACGAAGGACGGTTCGTCGCGCGGTTCCGGCCCGACCAGCCCGGCATCTACCGCGTGTCGGCTGAGGCGCGCCGCGGCTCGGCCACTCTCGGCTCGGCATCGGCGTCACTGCTGGTGGGCGGATCGGATCTCGAGATGACCGATCCGCGCCTGAACCCGCAGGTCCTGCAGCGCCTCGCGCTTGGTTCGGGAGGCCGCATGGTTGCCGCGGGGGACGGTCATGCATTGCTCGAGGCGCTGCACGCCGGGATTCCGGCCGCAACCCTTGCCGTCACTCACGACCTGTGGCACACCGGCTGGTCGTTCGCGGCGATCGTGCTGCTGCTGTTCACCGAGTGGATGCTGCGCCGCCGCTGGGGTCTCCGTTGATCGGGCGAGTGCCGCGCACCTGGTTCTTCCGTCTCAAGGCGGAAGCCACGGATTTCCTGCGCGAACGCGGGTGGCTCTCGTGGCTTCCGCCTTCAGGCGGAAGATCGACCGCCGAAGCCGCAGGGTCGGATGACCCGTCCGAGCGCTCGTGGCTTCCGCCTTCAGGCGGAAGATCGACAGCTCCCAGCGAGCCCAGCCGACGGCGAATGATCCGCAAGACCGTGCGGACGTTCGCGACGATGGCCATCGTGACGTGCGCCGCATCCGCGGCTGCGGGCGAGAGACGATACGCGCTGATTGTATCGGGCGCCGCTGGCGGATCCGAGTACGCGGGGCAATACGACGGGTGGTCGGCAGCCCTCTCGACCACCCTCGTGGAGAACGTCCGCTTCGATCCGCAACTGGTGACGGTTTTGTCCGACACCACACGCACCGACGCCGCGGCCACCGCCGCGAACGTTCGACGGGCGATTGGCTCCATCCGCGGGCGCATGACGCGCGATGATCTACTCCTCGTGGTGCTGATCGGGCACGGCACCTTCGACGGCACTGACGCCAAATTCAACCTGGTCGGGCCCGATCTGGAGTCGGCCGAGTGGGCGGCGCTGCTCCGGCCGCTGCCCGGCCGCCTGGTCTTCGTCAACACGTCCGCGGCCAGCTTTCCGTTCGTGGAACGGCTTGGCGGGCCGCGCCGGATCGTCATCACTGCGACCGATTCCGCCGCGCAACGGTTCGACACGATGTTCCCGGAATACTTCATCCACGCGTTCTCGGACGAGGCGGCAGACATCGACAAGAACGGCCGCGTGTCGATCTGGGAGGCGTTTTCGGCGGCGAGCGCGGGGGTGCGGCGCCACTATCAGCAGCGAGGACAGCTCTCGGCGGAGCGCGCGCTGCTCGACGATACCGGTGACGGCGTCGGCAAGGACGCGGCCGATCCGGGAGACGAAGGGGCGCTGGCCAGCCGGACGTACCTGGACGAATCGCTCCCCGGGGCCGCTCCGACCGACGAAGTCCTGATCAAGCTGCTGCAGCGGAGGTCCAGGCTCGAAGCGGACGCGGACGACCTCCGGATCCGCCGGCAGTTCCTGCCCGCGGCCGAATATCGTCAGGAGTTCGAGCGCCTGATGGTGGAGCTTGCGAAGGTGTCGCAGGAGATCCGCGCCCGGACGAAGACGTGACTGCCCGGCGGGTCCGGCGACGCGAGGCTCGTCACCCGGCCCGAGAGGAATCAGGCCCAATAATGACGCGTCGAGGCGGCGCGGATCCGCCAAATCAGGCCGACCGCCGCGCCTGCCGCGAAGCCGACGACGTGCGCCCAGAAGGCGACGCCGCCGGTCATCGCCCGTCCGCCGAGCGACCCGACGCCATTGAAGACTTCCTTCACGAACCAGATGCCGAGGAAGAAAATCGCCGGCACCTCGATCATGTCGAGGAAGAAGACCAGGAACACGACCGTCAGGACGCGCGACTGCGGATACAGCACGAAGTAGGCTCCCATCACCCCCGCGATCGCGCCGCTCGCGCCGATCATCGGGATCGGGGAGTCGGGGTTTGCCGCCACCTGTCCGAGGGCCGCCGCGGCGCCGCATCCGAGGTAGAACGCGAGATAGCCGACGTGTCCGAGCCGATCTTCGACGTTGTCACCGAAGATCCAGAGATAGAGCATGTTGCCGAGCAGGTGAAGCCAGCCTTCGTGCAGGAAGGTGCTGGTCAGCACCGTGGACCAGCTGAAGTACGACGGCACCAGGCCGAACGTCAGCGCGACGTGCTGGAACTCCGGGCGGCTGAGCTGTAGCTCGTACAGGAAGACGAGGCCGTTCAGCGCGATCAAGCCGATGGTGACATACGGCGTGGTCTTGGAGGGGATCACGTCGCTGATGGGAAACACGAGCGCAGTATAGCCGCCGCACGCCGGGGTGGAACGGCGTCCCCGGTCCGCAGCTTTGCGTTTTGGCAGATGCGACCCGTATAATCGAGTTGATGGCTCCTTCCGGGCGGCTTCCTCGCGGAACCCTCGGCCTCCGTTTGAAGGTCGTCCTCGCGCTGTACGTGCTCGCGGCCGCGCTGATGCCGCTGGCGCATCACGACCTGCTCTGCCACCTCAAGTCCACCACTCACTGCACGACCTGCACGGTTGGTTCTTCGGCGGAAGCCGCAGCCGATCCTGCTCTCCTCGCCCGCTTCTGGCTGCTGGACATCGGCGCGACCGTCTGCGATCCGGTCAGTGCGCCTGAGTCGGCGACCCTTCGCCCGTCCTCCGGCCGCGCCCCGCCCGTGATCGCCTGACCCGGTCCCCTTTCCGATAGTTGTGTCGTGGGTGCCCCCTCTGGAGGGCCCGCACACCCATACGTGCTCGACCGGAGGTAATCGTGATGGCTATGTGTCTCTCGGTTCGCCGCGCGGCGTGCTCGGGCCTCGCCCTATGCACGCTGATGGCGACCCCCCTCTTTGCGCAGAACGTGCCGGTGCCCGCGGCGTCGGCAGCCGCATCGCAGGATCCCCAGCAGATCAGGCGGGAGCTCGACCGGCTGCGCCAGGAGTTCGAGGCGATTCGCGACTCGTACGGCGCCCGGTTGGCAGCGCTCGAATCCAGGCTTGGCGGGGCGGCGGCGCCGGCAGCCACTCCGCCGGCGGCGGGTGAGGCGCCAGCGGCTCCCGTTCCACCGCAGCCGCCGCAGGCGGCCGGCGTAGACGTGCCGTCTGGCGCGGCTGGCGCGGGAGGACCCCAAGGTGCGCTACCGGTCTATGGCAACACCGGTGCGAGCTCGAAGGTCTTCAACCCCGACATGGCCGTCATCGGCAATTTCCTTGGCGCGACGGGCAGCAACAGGGTGCAGCCCGCTCCGGCGCTGGAGATGCACGAAGCGGAGGTGACATTTCAGGCGGTGGTCGATCCCTACGCTCGTGCCGACCTGTTCCTGACCGCCTCGCCGACTGGCGCCGAGATCGAGGAGGGGTTCCTCACGCTGACCAGCCTGCCGGGCGGGCTCCTCGCAAAGGTCGGCAAGATGAAGCAGCAGTTCGGCAAAGTCAACACGATGCACGCGCACACGCTGCCGTGGGTCGATGTGCCGATCGTCATGAACAACCTGCTCGGAGGCGAGGAGGGCCTCAACGACTCGGGCATTTCGGTCTCGAAGCTGCTGCTCAATCCCTTCTTCTTCCTCGAAGCCACCGGCGAGGTCTATCAAGGTGATTCCGGCGTGTTCAAGACCTACAAGCGCAGCGACGTGAGCTGGCTGGGGCGCCTGCGCGGTTATCGCGATCTCACGGAAGGCACCAACCTCGACATCGGCGCGTCGTTCGCGACCGGGCACAACGATGTCTGGCCGGACACGACGACGAAACTGTTCGGTGTGGACGCGACGCTCCGCTACCGCCCGCTCCGCCGCGCCATCTACCACCGCTTCATGGGGCGCACCGAGTTGATCTGGAGCCGCAAGTGGCATGGCGACGGCGACCAGGCGGCGTTTGGCATGTATGCGAGCGGCGAATACCAGTTCGCGCAGCGCTGGTTCGCCGGCGGCCGCTACGACCGCTCGGGGCGCGCCGACGATGCGAGCCTGATTGATAAGGGGGGCTCCTTCATCGTGACGTTCTGGCCGAGCGAGTTCAGCCAGATTCGCGGGCAGCTTCGCCGCACCGATTACGCCATCGGCAGGCCCGCCAACGAGGCCTTGTTCCAGTTCCTGTTCTCGATCGGCGCACACGGCGCGCATGTGTTTTAAACCCGGGGTTCGGGACTCGGGACTCGGTCGGATCCCGGGACCCGGATCCCGGACCCCGTTATGGTTTTTCGTCACCGATAGAGAGGTAGTTTCTTTATGAAGAAAATGATCGTAGCGGCCATCGCCGCGGTGTCGCTCCTTGGCAGTGCGAATGCGTTCGCCGCGCCGCTCAAAGTGGTATCGACTACCCAGGATCTCGGGTCGATTGCGAAGGAAGTCGGCGGCGACAAGGTCACCGTTGACGCCCTCGCACAGGGTTATCAGGATCCGCACTTCGTCGAAGCGAAGCCAAGCTTCATCCTGAAGCTGCACTCCGCGGATCTACTGATCGCGGTTGGGCGCGAGCTGGAGATCGGGTGGCTACCGCCGCTCGTCAACCAGTCGCGCAACACGCGCATCCAGCCGAACGGTGATCGTTACCTGGACGCGTCGCAAACCGCGAAGATCCTCGAGATTCCTACCGGTCAGCTCACTCGCGCGATGGGCGACGTGCACCCGTCCGGGAATCCGCACTACTGGCTCAGCCCGGACAACGGCCGCCGAATCGCGCAGTTGATCCAGAAGAAGCTCTCGGAAATCAGTCCTGCCGACGCCCCGTACTTCGCGCAGCGGTATGCGGATTTCGACCGGCGCCTGGCCGAGTCCGAGAAACGGTGGACCGCGACGATGGCGCCGTTCAAGGGTGTCAAGGTGGTCACCTACCATCGCTCCTGGCCGAACTTCACCGACGCGTTCGGGCTCGACGTCGTCGGCTATGTCGAGCCGAAGCCGGGGATCCCGCCGTCCCCCTCGCACACGCTCGATCTGATCCAGGAGATGAAGCGGCAGCAGGTCAAGATCATCATGGTCGAGCCGTATTTCGACCGCAAGACGCCCGACGCGATCGCGCGCGAGACCGGCGCGCAGGTGGTCGTCCTGGCGCCATCGGTCGGCGGCGAGAAGGAAGTGACCGACTACTTCAAGCTCTTCGACTACAACACCAACCTGGTCGCGAACGCCATCAAGCAGACCGGAGCCAAGTAACTCATGGACATGACCATTCTCTCGTTCCTGGCGGCGCCGTTCGTCGCCAGCCTGGTGATTGCCGGCATTCACGCCTACCTCGGCGTGCACGTCGTCGAGCGGGGGGTCATTTTCGTCGACCTCTCGCTCGCCCAGATTGCCGCGTTCGGCGCGACGATCGCGATCCTGATGCCGTTTTCCGGCGGCGATCCGCATGGACCGGCAGTCTACTGGGTCAGCCTGCTGTTCACGTTCATCGGCGCGGCGATTTTCTCGACCATCCGCAGCCGTCACGCGCGCATCCCGCAGGAAGCGATCATCGGAATCTCGTACGCGGTCGCCTCCGCGGCGACGATCCTGGCGCTCAGCAAGTCGAGCTCCGAAGGGGAGCACCTGAAGGACATGCTGGTCGGCAATATCCTGGCGGTGTCCTGGGACGAGGTCTGGAAAACGGCGGTCCTCTACGCGATCATCGGCGTCTTCCACTGGGTCTTCCGGAAGAAGTTCCTGGCCATCTCGATGAACCACGAAGCGGTCGAGCAGTCGGGGACGTCCGTCAGGCTGTGGGACTTCCTCTTCTACGCGTCGTTCGGCTTCGTGGTGACCCGGTCGGTCGCGATTGCCGGCGTGCTGTTGGTGTTCTGCTACCTGATTGTTCCCTCGGTGGCGGCGATGCTCTTCGCCGATCGCATCGGACCCAGGCTGGCAATTGGCTGGACGATGGGGACCGTGGTCTCCGCGTTGGGCGTCTGGCTGTCGCTGCAGCTGGATTTGCCGACCGGCGCGACGATCGTCTGCACCTTCGGGCTGGTGCTGATCCTGATGGCGATTGTTCGCGTGCTGGTGCCGCGCAAGGCCCACGTGCACGCGCCACTCAGGGGAATCCCGCTGCGCGACGCGTAGCGCTTCCAAGTGCTTGCGGGCTTTGACATAATTCGCTGAATGCTCTGCCGTTCGTGTGGAACCGAGATCGCTGAGAAGGCGATCATCTGCTACCGGTGCGGAGCCGGGACGACCGACCCGGTCCGGAAGGCCGTGCCGATCAGGCCGAAGGGCAGTGGCTGGCCGTCACTGGTTGGGGCCGCGGCCCCCCTGCCGGTCGCCGCGACCCTCGCGCTGCTCGCCGACACGTCCGGCCATCCGCACGCAATGACCACCGGGGCCGAGGGGTTGGCGGCGCTTGGCGTGGTCCTCCTCGTCGCTCGCGCGATCCGCCGGCGCTGAGTTACACTCCCCCGATGCCCGAGCCCCGCCTGGAAGTCACCGACGCGCTAGGACGCCGCGTCGTCCCGATCGCCAAGGCGCCGTTTGAAATCGGCCGGCGCGAGACGAACGATCTCCGCCTCGCCGGCAGCGAGGTGTCGCGCGACCACGCCGAGATCGTCGCCGCCAACGACGGATACGTCCTGCGCGATCGGAGCTCCCGCTACGGGACGTATGTGAACGGCGATCAGGTGACCGAGCGTCCGCTGGTCCACGGCGATCGCATCCGGCTCGGCCGCACCGGCGGCGCCGAAATGGTGTTCCTGTCGGCTGACTCCGAGCCCCCTCCGACCGAACGATCCTCCGCCACGACCGCGATTGGCGATCTCAGGCAGATCGCGGTGCTGCTCGAAGGGCTGCGCGCGCTCGGTTCGGGACGGGTGGTGGACGACGTGTTGTTGCTCGTGCTCGACTCGGCGATCGATGTCGGGGGAGCCGAGCGCGGGTTCATCATGCTGGCGGGGGCGACGGGTGAGCTCGAGTTCAAGATGGCGCGCGGACGTGGTCACGTCACGCTGCCCGGCGGCAGCTTCGCCACCAGCCGGAAGATTCCGGAAGAGGTGTTTCGTACCGGCGAGCCGCGCCTCGTCGCCGACCTGCTCGACGGCGAACTGGCGAACGTGCACATGGGAACCGTGGCGCTCGGGATCCGCAACGTGCTCTGCGTCCCGCTGCGGCTGGTCCGGTACCTGGACAAGGCGGAAGCCGTGGACGTCGAGCGCGAACGGCGCATCGGAGTCCTCTATCTCGACAGCCGCGAAAAGGGCATGCTGATGTCGAGCT
>JBDTSX010000134.1:0-9649 GCA_039930925.1 Acidobacteriota bacterium
CGTGCACGTCCTGCGGCGACGTCGCGTAGTTCGCGATCTCCAGGTACGCTTCGGCGGCGTGGTCGGCGCCGAGCGACGGCCGCACCTCGAACGCAGTCACCGCCACGTTGGCGGCCGGCTCAAAGACGGTGTGGACGATCACCGCCGGGTCGAGCGGCCGGCCGATCGCACCATCCGTGATGAAATGCACCGAGGTGCTGCCGCCGAGGCTCGGCCAGGCGGTGGCCTCTCCCCCTGCGGGCGCAAGGCGATCCAGGGTCGTCTCGATCAGCGCCAGGTCGCTCGTCGGCCCCTCGACCAGCCCATCGGCGGTGGTCGCCAGCGCGACCTGGTCGCCCCCGGCGGCCAGCCGCCGCGCCTCGGCCTTCGCGCGATCCCACCGCGTCGCACCGCTCGCGGTCCGCGCCAGCATCGACCAGGACGAGTCGATGACGATCAGCAGCCGCCCGCGCGGAGCGGCGGCCGTCGCGCCGCCGCGCGAGCGCCGCGCGGCCGCCAGCGCGAGCACCAGCGCCACGAGCAGCGTCAGGACGAGCGAGACGGTGCGGCGGATCCGTTCCCAGAGCGTCAGCTCGCGCGACTCGTCCAGCACGCGGCGCCAGAGCAGGAGCGAGGGCACCAGGATCCGGGGCGGGCGGAGCTTGACCAGAAACAGCCAGACCGCCAGCGCGCCGGCCGCGGCGATCAGCAGCCAGGCCTGCCAGGCGGCCATCGCGGCAAACGTCATGCGACGAACCGCCCCTGTCGGAACGCTTTCAGGATGATTTCCTCGAACGGACGCTCCGCATCCGCGCGCACATAACCGATTCCGTATCGGCCGCAGAAGTGCTCGAGCTCCGCCGCGTGCGCCTGCCACGCTTCGACGTAAGCGGAGGCCAGCCGCGGTGTGACTTCAACCTCCCGCAGCTCGCCGGTCTCCACATCGACGAATCGCACTTCGCCGAAGAGCCCTGGATCGCGGTCGCGTTCCGACGCCACGTGCACGACGAACACGTCGTGCCCGAGCGTCCGCAGGATCTTCAGTCCGGCCTCGAACCCGCCCGGGTCGAGAAAATCCGAGATGATCACCGCCAGTCCCATTTGTCTCGGACGGGCGGCAAACTCCTTCAGCGATGCGCGCAAATCCGTCGGCCCGCCCGCTTCGAGCCGCTCGAGCATCTCGAAGACCCGAAAGATGCGCCCCTTGCCGCGCCCCGGGAGAGACTCGTGGCCCAGTCCGCGGCCGAGCGGCAGGATCGTGAGCCGATCCAGATGCACGAGCCCGATGTAGCACAGCGCCGCCGCGACGCGGCGCGCCATGTCGAACTTCGCCGGCTCCGCCATCGAGCGGCTGGCGTCGATCATCAGGTAGATCGGCAGGTCGCGCTCTTCGTCGAACAGCCGCAGCAGCAGCCGGTTCAAGCGCTTGTAGGCCTTCCAGTCGATATGGCGGAAATCGTCCCCCGCCGCATACGGCCGGTGATCGGCAAACTCCAGCCCGCTGCCTCGCTTCGGCGTCAGCCGATCGGCACGGTTCTGCCCCGCGAAGGCCCGCTTCGACACGACGCGCAGGTACTCCAGCTTGCGGAGAAAATCGTCTTCGAATCGGAGGGCCATGGAGGGTTTGGGCGTTCTACGGGATTCGGACGACAGCCGCCGGCCTTGAACAGGAGAACGGACGATCAGGAGGTGTTCGCTTCCTGGTGTTCAAAAGTTTCTCCTGACCTCGTGACCTCCTGCGTAAAGAAAAGCGGGCTGTCGATCACTCGATCTATTCCGTCGCCACGCTCGCGAGCAGCTCGTCGACGATCGTATCGGTGTTGACCTCGTCCGCCTCCCCTTCGAAGTTGAGGAGGATGCGGTGGCGGAGCGCCGGGAGCGCGGCGCCGCGAATGTCGTCAATCGAGACGAACGCCTGGCCGCGGTTGAGCGCCGAGATCTTCCCCGCGAGCACGAGCGCCTGCGCGGCGCGAGGGCTGGCGCCGTAGCGGACGTACCGCTTGACGAGCGGCGTCGCATAGGGAGATGCCGGGTGTGACGCCAGCGTCATCCGGATCGCATAAGCCTGCACCGGCCGCGCGATCGGGACCGACCGCGCCACCTGGCGCATCTCCAGGATTTCCGGCCCGTCCACCACCCGGGTCACCACCGGGTCCGCATCTCTCGTCGTCCGCTCGACGATCTGGTGCATCGCCTCTTCGGAGGGATATTTGACCTTCAACTTGAAGAAGAAGCGATCGAGCTGCGCTTCCGGCAGCGGATACGTGCCCTCCATCTCGATCGGATTCTGGGTCGCAAGCACCAGGAACGGCTGTTCGAGCCGGTAGGTGGTCGTCCCCACCGAGACGCTCACGTCCTGCATCGCCTCGAGCAGCGCCGACTGCGTCTTCGGCGTGGCCCGGTTGATCTCGTCCGCGAGCACGACGTTGGCAAAGATCGGCCCGGGCTGGAACTCGAAGAACGTGCCTCCGTGGGAGTGCTCCTGCACGATGTTGGTGCCGACGATGTCGGCGGGCATCAGGTCCGGGGTGAACTGGATGCGCGCGAACTTCAGGTGCAGGACGTCCGCGAGCGAGCGCACGAGACTGGTCTTGCCGACGCCCGGGATGCCTTCGAGCAGCACGTGGCCGCCGGCAAGCAGGCTCGTCACCGTGCCGTTCACGACCTCTTCGTGGCCCACGATCCGGCGTCCGACTTCCTGCGTGATTCGGGTGAACCGCTCACGGAACTGATCAATCGATCGGGCGACGTCCTGGGTGCCGGGTAGAGTGTGGGTCATTGTTTCCGCACGAAGTAAGTCTGAACCCCGGTCCGGCGCGCCTCGGGCACAGCCGGTGCGGCCGAGGCGCGGCCGCGCTCGACGGTGCCTGCGCCGCGAGTGAATGTCACCGCCGCGTTTCCATGCTCGGTCTTGCGGCGCGTGCCGGCCGTGACGACGTTTTCGCCGGCCGTGTCGACGCTCGCGTCCACGGTTTCGTGCCGAAGCGCCTGTTCGAGCTGCGCCATCTTGCCGCCGCCGGGCCGGTCGCCGGACGCCCCCCCCAGGCCGACGCCCGGCAGGACGTCGCCCGACGGCGCCGCGTCGCTCGACGTCATCAGGACGCCGATGCCGCTGCCCGTTCCAGCGTCCTTCGTGAACTGGAGCGAAGCGTCCTCCGAATCCTTACCCGCCTCCGCCTTGCCCGACTCGCCTTGTGACGAGTCCTTGCTGGCGGTCGCGTCGCTCGGGTCTTCGCCGTTCTTCGATTGCTCGGCCGCCGCCGTTTTCGCTAACTCCTGCGAGAGCTCTTCGAGCGCGGCGCGGACTTCGGGACGATTCATCGACAGGTCCGCCGCCCGTTTGGTGCGATCCGCCAGCGCCTGCATCTTCTGCGCGATCTGTGCGGCGGAGAGCCCGGAGCTGAGCGCCATCGCCTCGGCCAGCGCCTTGAGTGCCTTGGGATCCTGGAGGGCCGCAAGCTGCGCCAGCAGCTGCTGCAATTGCACGGCGGCGGCCGCATCGGCTGCCGGAGGCGCCACACCAGTCTCGGCCTCCCGCAGCAGCTCCTCGAGATCCTTCGGCAGGGCGAGCGGAAGCATATCAGTCCGCAGCACCGGTGCACTCGAGGTGTTGCCAGGGGTGGCCGCTGGGGTCAAGGCCCCGCCGCGCACCCCCGATCCTCCGGGAGAGGCGACGACCATCAGCGCGACCGCGCCGACGACCAGGAGGCCGGTGACAATCCGCGAGAAGCGGGCGCGGCCGACCGGGTACAACTGCGTCCAGTCGATCGCACCGAGCCGCGCGGCGGCGCGCTGCAGATGGAAGTCAGCCCAGTCGGTTCCGGTGTCGCGCCCCGAGAACCAGCTGGCGCTCCTCAGCTCGCCGCCAAGGCCCGCGGCCGAGTCGATCCCCGCAGCGGCGGCGTCCGAGACGTCGTGCCGGCGCCGGCTGACCAGGCCGTGCGCCGACAATGCCGCCACGCCCAGGGCGAGCACGGCGAGCGGCACCAGGGCAGACCATCCGCGCCATCGGCTCACGGCAGCCGCGATCAGGGCGGCCCCGGCGACGGCCGGCGCCGCGCGCCAGAGCCGGCGGCTGGCGTCGCGCGCCCGGCGGATCCGGTCGGCGCCGGCGACGGCATCCCGCACCAGCGTGTAGCTGTCGGGCATCGCGCGATGAAGTGAATCGGTCCGGGACACAGGCGGCTTACGATATCCGAGTTACTGGAGCTTCCGTACGGGTGAGTGCGACGGCGCGGGTGATTCCGCTCGCGACTGCTGCTTCTTCAGCTCGACCATGAACGACTGCTCGGAGCGCGCAATCGCCTGTTTGTAGCCCGCCGGATCGATAAATGGATTGGGCGTCGCACCGGCCAGCGCCAGCTTCATTTTCGCGGTGCCGCCGAACTGCGACGCGTGCGCGGCGAGGAACACGTCACACGGCAGCCCCTTCAGCGTCGCAAACGTGCGCTGGAAATCCTGGGTGATCGCCGGGTAGTCGGTACTGCCGACCAGCTTGACGCCAGGATTGACCGTCGTGCTGCCGGCAAACACGACGTTCAGGAGCGCGCCGTTGGCGTCACGTGCCTTCATCGTCCAGGTGGTGCATCCCCTGGTGTGTCCTGGCGTCAGGTGTGCGGTGAGCTCGACGCCGCCCAGCCCAAGCGTCTCCCCGTCTTTGACGATGCCGTCAACGTCGACCGCCGGGAAATCCCGGCTGCCGGCCTGGACGGCGGGAGCGTCCGCGGCGCTGACCATGACCCGAGCGCCCGATCCCGCTTTCAGCTTCGCGTGGGCTCCGACATGATCGAAATGCGCCTGCGTCGTCAGGATCAGACGGACGTCGCGGAGCGTAAAACCCAGCGCGGCGATATTCTCGTCGACGGCGGCGGCGTTTTCCGGCACGCCGGTATCGATCAGGATGTGTCCCTCGGGAGTCGTGATCAGATACGACGCCAGGTCGAACGTCCCCACGTAGTAGATGTTGTCGATGATGCGCACCGGCGGCGTGCGCGCCGTCCATGGGTTGGCCGGTTCCTGGCCCTGGCCGGCCGCCTGATTCGGGGTCGGGTCGCCCGCGCTCGCCGATGAGCCGGACACCGGGACCGCCGGCGCAGCCATCGCCAGCGACAATACTGTAGCGAGCACGAGACCCGGGTTTGTGTGCATACTGAGGTGACCGCCACAGAGGCAGGAACAACATGACTGATGCTCCCAAGAGTGCCATCGACATTGTAATGGAACGCCTGCGGCAGAAGGATGCCGAATCCGGCACAAAGCCGCAGTCGCTCACCGACGCGCAGCGGACGGCGATTGCCGAGGTGCGGACGATCTACGAGGCCCAATCCGCCGAGCGTCGAATCATGCACCAGTCGAGCGTTGCCGGGGTGTTCGAGCCAAAGGACCTGGAAGAACACGAGACGCACCTGCGGCGCGACCTCGACCGCTTCGAGCGCGAACGGGACGAAAAGATCAAGCGGATCAAGGAAGGCGCCGGCCCGGGCTAGGCGTCGTCCCGGCCCACACACGGGCCGTGGTAGGCTTCGACGCGGATGACCTCGGTCCAGGACGCCGCGCTCCACCGGTCCCAACCGGAGACCGCCGGCCACATCCCCACTCGAGCGATCGTCGGCTGGGTGCTCTACGACCTGGCGAACACGATCTTCTCGATGGGGGTCGTCTCGATGTTCTTTTCCCTCTGGATCCGTGACCAGGTCGGGCCGCAGCGCGCCGACAGCGTGCTGGGGATCATCACGGCTGTCTCGATGGGGATCATCTTCGTGACCTCTCCCCTGCTCGGCGCGATGACCGACCGGGCGCGCCGGCGGATGCCGTTCCTGGTCGTGAGCACCGTCATCTGCGTCATCTTCACCGCATTCCTGGCGAGAGGCGGCTTCTACCTCACCGCCGTGCTCTTCGTGCTCGCCAACGTGGCGTTCCAGGCCGGGCTGCAGTTCTACGACGCGCTGCTGCCTGACGTCAGCACCGAGGCCAACCGCGGGAAGATCAGCGGGCTCGGCGTGGGGGTCGGCTATCTGGGCTCGTACATCGCGGTCGGCCTGAGCCTGAAGTTCGGCACGGCGGACAAGCCGTTTCTCTTCCTGATGATCGCGATCCTGTTCCTGCTGTTCTCGATCCCCTGCTTCGTCTTCGTGAAGGAACGGTTGAACCCGAATCCCCGGCCGATCTTCGGCTGGCGAATGCTGCGCGAGTCCACCGCGCAGACGATCCAGACGCTCCGCTCGGGCAAGGAGTATCCCGGTCTCCTGCGGTTCCTGGTGGGGCGGGTGTTCTACACGGATTCCATCAACACCGTGATCTCGATCATGACGCTCTATACCGTCAACGTGGCGGTGGCGACGGGGCTCTCGAGCGACGCGGGCGAGAAACGCGCGCAGCTCATCATGATGACGGCGATCAGCTTCGCGGTTGCGGGGGGCTTCGCGTGGGGCTGGCTGGTCGATCGAGTCGGACCGAAACGAACCCTCAACTACGTGCTGGCGATGTGGGTCGGCGTCTTCCTGCTCGCGGCAGCGGTCGGGATTTTCAGCCTGCCGCTCGTCACGCTGTATGTCGTCGCCTGCGGCGCCGGCGTGGCACTGGGAGGCATCTGGGCCGCCGACCGGCCCTACATGCTCCGGCTGACCCCGCCATCGCGCATCGGCGAGTTCTACGGCCTGTACGGCATGGCAGGACGCTTCTCGGCGATCACCGGGCCGGTGATCTGGGCGCTGGTCTCATGGCTCACGATCCATCGCCTGCACATGGAGCCGCAAGTCGGCGAAGGCATCGGCGTCCTGGTGCTGCTCTCGCTGATCGCGATCAGCTACGTCATCCTTCGTCCGGTGACCGATACGCCCCGCGACTGGACTCGCGCAGATCCGCTTTCGACCAGCCCCTCACGGAATTAATCAGCCAGACGCGGGTGGCCCGCCGCAGATCGGCCACGCTGACGCGCTCCTCGGCGATCTCGCCGGTCGCGAGCAGCGCGGCGCGCAGCGTGCCGGCAAGCAGGCCGCACTCGACCGGCGGCGTCAGCTTCCGGCCGTCGAGCTCGACGACGACGTTCGCGTCGGTCGCTTCGGTGAGGTCGCCGGCCGCATTCCAGAGCAACACCGCGTCCACGCCCTCAACCGAAGCGCGGGCCTGTTCGTAAACCTGTCGGCGGGTGGTCTTGTGATAGAGGAAGACGTCGCCGGCGTCGATCGGGTCCCGGGCGAGGTCGACGATCAACGGCCGCTCCCCACGCGGTGCGAGATGGATTCCCTCGCAGACGACCGCGCCGTCCCGGCTGACCAGCACCCGCACCTTCGATGGCGCGAAGAGGTCCGCGACCGCCGTGTGCAGCATGGTCCGCACGTCCTCCTCGTCGTAGGTGAAACCGAAACACGACGCCGAGTCTCGGAGCCGGTCCAAGTGACGATCCAGCAGCGCAAACCCGGTGTCCGGCGTCCACCCAATCGTCTCGAGCAGCTGCCAGCCTGGCTGCGAACCGACGGCATACGATCCGGCCGGACGCTCGAGGAGAATCGACGCCTTGAGCAGGCACTCGGCGTACTCGTCCCGCTCGGCCGAGTCCCAGACGATGCCGCTGCCGACCCCGAATTCAGCGGAGCCGTTGTCGCGGTCGATCGCAATCGTGCGGATCGCGACGTTGAAGTGCCCGCGGCCGTTCGGCGAGAGATAGCCGATCGCGCCGGTGTAGATCCCGCGCGGCCGGGTCTCGAGCTCGCGAATGATCGCCATCGAGCTGTGCTTCGGCGCACCGGTCACCGAACCGGACGGAAACAGCGCGCCGATGATGCGCGGCAGCGACAGGTCGTGTGCACGCGCGTCCACCGTCGAGGTCATCTGCCACTGGAGCGGATAGCGCTCGACCTCGAACAACGAAACGGCCTTGACCGAGCCGACGTCGGCGATCCGTCCGAGATCGTTCCTGACCATGTCCACGACCATCACGTTCTCGGCGCGGTTCTTCGCCGATCCGCGCAGGCGCTCCCCCTGCAGCCGATCCGCTGCGGTCCACAGACCCCGTGGCGCCGTGCCCTTCATCGGGCGGCACTCGATCCGATTCCCGTCGATCCGGAAGAACAGCTCCGGCGAGGCCGAACAGATCGCCCAGCGCCCGTCGTCCACGTACGCGCCCCACGGACCGGCCTGCGCGCCGTCGAGATCGCGCAGCAGGGCCAGCGCCTCGCCCGAGAAGCGGGCGTTCAACCGGAACGTGAAATTGATCTGGTAGGTATCGCCCGCCTCGATCCGGGTCTTGATTCGACGGATCGCGTCCGCATACCCGGCCTCGTCGATCGACGGCTCCCACCGGCCCGCGGAGTACGATCCGCTCGGAGAGAGCGACCGTTCTGAGGTAATCGTGTCGGCGGTGAACAGGCCGAAGGAGGCGAGTGGAAGCGCCCCCGGGTCGGAAGTCGTGTCGTGGGCCGGCAGGCCGAGCGCGGCGGCGGCCTCGTACGTGACCAATCCAGCCGCGTAGTACCCCTCGCGGCGCACCGCGCGATCCACGTCCTCCAGGCACTGAAGAACGTCGGCGGGACGCGTCGCCCGCAGAACCCTGACGGGATCGCGGAACGTCCGCCAGGCCCGGCCTCGCTCGCTGCGCAGCCGGACTTCGAACGGGATCACCTCGACGAGATCGAGTATTTGACGAGCACGCCGTCGACAAACTGCGCGTCAACCCGTTGATCGCCGCGCGAGAACGTGACGCTCGTGACCTTCATCCGGCCCTCCATCGCTTCGGACGTCTTGTCCGGCTCGCCGAGCACCTCCCGCACGTCGTCGAGCGTCATGCCTTTGTGGAGGGAGCTCGGACTGACCGACAGGCGGCGGTCGGCATCGGCGGGACGCGACGCGGTCCGGTTCTGGCGGCCGCTCGCGAACGGAAAGTCGACGTACTCCTGCAGTGCCGCCATGATCCCGCCGGAGGTCACGCCGCGCGGCACCCCCTCCTGGTAGCGGACGTTGAACCGTGAGCCTCCGTGCAACCGCTGATAGGCGATCCGCTGCTTCTTTTCTTCCGTGGCGACGCTGCTCGCGGCCCGGTTCCGCTGATCCTCGCGCTCGCGCTGCCGGCGCAGATCGTCGATCTCGTTCTGCAGCCGCCGCCTTCGGCCGCTGTCACGCTCATCCTTGAGCTCGCGCTCGAGCGACTTCTCGCGGCTCGACTTCGGCACGCCGGCTACATAGCCGCTGGTGTCGGTGTCGTCGCCGAACGTGCCGTAGCCGCCCCCCCCGAGCTGGAACTCGATCAGCTTCTCCTTGACGCGAATCTTGGTGATCATGACCGACTCGCCGGAGCGGATGGCGATGCCGCTCGATTTCAGGCGGGTGCGATAGTCGTCGAAGTTGAGCGAGCGCCGGGCGTCAGCAAAGACGTCCACGCCCGTCTGCGTCGCGGGCATGTCCAGTTTCACGACCACGGTCTTGCCTTCGAAAAAGTCCTTCAGTTCCTCTTCAGACTGGGCGAAGGCGTGGGGCGCGACCAGCAATGCGCACAGGGCGGCAACGGCAGTTTTCATGGCTGAGTTCTCGGTGGAGCGCGCTGAGGATACCACGCGGGTGCAGCACCGTGACCGCGCCGGCCTCGCGAGGGGCATGGCTTTGCGCCATGCCAACCGCGGACGCCGCCTGCACCAGGCGCATCGCGAGCCAGCGCGAAGGATGCGTCATGCCCTAT